>JACMMA010000417.1 GCA_014379275.1 Armatimonadota bacterium
CCATGATGGAACCCACACGACGGCTATCTCCTCGCTTTACCTGTACCGCTCCTCGTCCCCTTCCGACCCGGTCCCCGGTGTGTACGAACCCTCCCTCTGCGTCATCGCGCAGGGAAAAAAACTCGTCATGCTCGCCGCCGAATCGTATGTCTATGCCCCGGCACAGTATCTGCTCGCGTCCGTCGATCTACCGATAGTCGGACAGGTGATCGAAGCGTCGGCACGGGCACCCTATCTGAGCCTGAGGCTTGACCTTGACCCCGGTCTGATCGGTACCTCGATCATAGAGTCGGACGTAACTACCGCATCCAGAAGCGTTCCGGCGACGCGGGGGATCTCGGTCAACCGGGTCGATCCGGGACTCCTCGACGCGGTTATCCGCCTTTTGCGCTTGCTGGAAGTCCCGCGCGACATCCGCGTACTGGCACCGCTCCTCCTGCGGGAGATTCTGTACCGGCTGCTCGTTGGCGAACAAAGCGGTCACCTCCGGCGCATCGCCTCGGAGAACAGCGAGACGCAACGGATCGCGCAGGCGATACAATGGTTGCGGCAACACTACACCCAGCCGGTGCGTATTGAGGACGTTGCGCGGGAGGCGTGCATGAGTGCGTCCGCGCTGTTCCTCCATTTCAAGGCGGTCACGGCGATGAGTCCGCTCCAGTACCAGAAGCAGTTGCGGTTGCAGGAAGCCCGCCGCCTGATGTTCGGCGAGGCACTGGACGCGATCACGGCAGGGTACCGCGTCGGCTACGAAAGCCCGTCCCAGTTCAGCCGCGAGTACAGCCGCCTGTTCGGTGCCCCGCCCGGTCGCGACATCGCCCAACTTCGCGTTGGCTCTACCTCGTCTACGGTCGCGGTTTGACTCTTTCTTTTTTGTCCTCCCGGACGGGGGCAACCGGGTACCCTCTGGGTGGTTGCATCGTTGGACCTGCAGTGCTCGTTTCTTGTTTGGTTATCTTTGGCGGTTGATTTTTCCCGCGAATCCAGCGATTGGAGGTTTCCACACGCCCCGGTGACCCGTGACGCGATTCACCTCGGATAGCGGACCGCCCCGCGAATACTGCTCACATTACCGGTGTCGCGGCGAGTAAGGGTTAGGATATAATCCCGTTGCTAATCCTGGGATCATCCTGCTAAATCCGTCCCGAGATAACCTGACGTTAATTCGTGCGCGGACTGGAAGAATTCGCCGTATGCCTTCGAACGATACCACTCTCTCATGGCGCACCATCTCCTACCAGCGGACCGCCTACGCGTTCTGCGAGCAATACCTTTGTCAGTCGGGCGCCGCGGCGACGTTCCCGGCACACACGCACGCCGAGTACCAGTTGTATCTTAACCATCACCTCCCCTACCGGTACACCTATCGTCGGCAGTCACTGACGGTAGGGCCGAACGTGCTGAGCGTTTTCGCGCCGGGGGAAGCCCATTCGGGGGAGGACACCGAGGCGCGTTCCGCCCCCTCGCTGTTCCGACTGCTTTATCTGATGCCGGATTCCTGGCGCGGGTTGTGCCAGGAAAAGCGATACGGCGGCGGCGATGATACGATCCCGGATCTCGCCGACGTGTTGCACACGGACGAGGGGGTCACGCAGACTTTCGTCCGCACCCATCGCTCCCTGATGACCGGCTCGATATTGGTCGAACACGAAGCCGCGCTGATCTCTTTGTTCGGGTTGCTACTGCGCAAGCGTGACGACCCGATACCCGTGGGGGGCGAAGCGGTCGCGGTGCGCATCGCCCGCGAGTATCTGGAA
Source organism: Armatimonadota bacterium (assembly GCA_014379275.1). Lineage (GTDB taxonomy): Bacteria > Armatimonadota > Armatimonadia > Armatimonadales > Armatimonadaceae > JACMIU01. The sequence continues at coordinate 1,758 of JACMMA010000417.1, forward strand.
GCGAACTACGCCGCCAACGTGTCGCTCAATGACCTGTCCCGCGAGACCGGTCTGCACCCGAATTATCTGCACCATGCGTTCTGCGCCCACGTCGGTTTGCCCCCGCATGCGTACCTGATCAACGTCCGCATCGGCCACGCGAAGCGACTACTTTCGAGCGGCATCCCCGCCCCGCAGGTCGCGCACGCCGTCGGCTTCGCGGACCAGAGCCACTTCATCCGGCACTTCAAACGCATCGTCGGCGTGACACCGGGGCGATACCGCGCCGCGAAAAGTTTTCCCCGATAAACAAAACGTTCTATAAGATAGCCAGAACGTTCTATATAAGCCCGCTCCACTCCGGTATCTTTGTTTTCGTTCGGTAGAACTCGTCGGCATATCAGAAAGAAACAAAATGAAAATCGGCATTATCGGTGCGGGGAACGTGGGGTCGGGACTGGGGAAGCGGCTCGCTACGAGCGGGCATGAACTCTGTTTCAGTTACTCGCGCGACCCGGCGAAACTCGACGCTCTGGTGGCAAGTATCGGAACGAGCGCCCGCTCGGGGACTCCCGAGGAGGCGGCGCGGTTCGGGGAAGTCGTTCTGCTCGCGATGACATGGACGCAAGTCCCCGATGCTATCGCGCAGATCGGCGACGCGGCGGACGGCAAGATCGTCTGGTCGGCGGTAAACGCCGTCAACAGCACCATGACCGGACTCGCCATCGGCACGACGACCTCCGCCGCCGAGGAGATCGCCCGCCTCCTGCCGACGAGCAACGTCGTCGAAGGCATCCCGTGTAACGCGGAAATTCTGCACTCCCCGTCGCTCGATTTCGGCGCGGACCGCCCCGGCGCGTTCGTCTGCGGCGACGACCCCCAGGCGCGGCAGATCGTTCTGTCGCTGCTGAGCGATGTCGGACTCGCCCCGACCGACGCCGGGCCGCTCGTCGCCGCCCGACTTATCGAGCCGACCGGCTTCCTGATCGCGTACCTTGCCTACGCGCAGGGGATGGGCGGCGCGAATACCGCGATGAAACTGCTCCGCCGCAACACGGCATAAACGCCGTGCAACCGGGAAGGTACGCCCGTCCGCTTCGGCAAAATATTCCCGGACAGACACCGGATGCATCCGGTTCTGACAGACTTCGTCATCGGCAATCCGCCGCTGGCACCGATTTTTTGAGGATTTATACCTATGCAAAGCAACCTCCACACGGTCACGGTCCATTCCGACCGCCCCGATTTCCCGATTACCAACACCCGGCTGTACATCAACGGCGAGTGGCGCGATTCCAGTAGCGGCAAAACGATCCCGGTCGTGGACCCGACTACCGAGGAAGTGATCGCCGCCGTTTCCGAGGCTTCCACACAGGACGCCGAAGCCGCCATCGCCGCCGCGAAAGCCGCGTTCACCGGCGAATGGGGACAAATGAGCGGGCACGAACGCGGCGCGATCCTTTGGAACGTCGGCGAGACGATCCAGAAATACGGCGACGAACTGGCGTTCCTGCAAGCCAAAGAAATGGGGCGGCTGTTTCGCGACTCGATCACCATCGATATCCCGCATCTCGTCAACATGTTCCGCTACTACGCGGGTTGGGCGAGCAAGATCGAGGGCGCGGTCAAGCAGACGACGAAAGGATTGTTCACCTACACCCGGCGCGAACCGCTCGGCGTGGTCGGCGCGATCACGCCGTTCAACTTCCCGTTGATTCTGAGCATCTCCAAGTTCGCCCCCGCGCTCGCGGCGGGGAACGTCATCGTACATAAACCGGCGTCCGCGACCCCGCTTTCCGCGCTCCTGTTCGCCCGCGTCATGCACGAGGCGGGCGTTCCGGCGGGCGTATTCAACGTCGTGCCGGGTCCCGGCGGGTCGGTCGGGCAGACGCTTTCCACGCACCCGGACGTGGAGAAGATCGCGATCACCGGTTCCACCGCGAGCGGCATACGGGTTGTCAAAGACGCGGCGGACACGCTCAAGCACACGACGATGGAACTGGGCGGCAAATCCGCGAACATCATCTTCGCCGACGCCGATCTGGACACCGCCGCGACCTCGGCGTACTACGGAATGTTCTACAACAAGGGCGAGATCTGCTACGCCGGTTCGCGGATGCTCGTCGAACGGAGTGTTTATGAGGAAGTGATAGAGCGCGTCGCGGAGCAGGCGAAACGGGCGAAGCCGGGCGACCCGCTCGACCCCGCGAGCGAGGTCGGTCCGATCGCCAATAAATCCGAATACGACAAGGTGCTCAAATACATGGAAGTCGGCAAAACGGAAGGCGGGCGACTCGTCACCGGCGGAGATAAAGCCGACATCGGCACCGGCAAGGGGTACTTCGTGCAGTCGACGGTGTTCGCCGACATGACCGAGGAGATGACCCTGATCCGCGAGGAAACGTTCGGTCCGATCCTTTCCGTGATGCCGTTCGACGATTACGACCACGCCATCGCGCTCGCTAACGGCAACCGGTACGGCCTGGCGGCGGGCGTCCACACCCGCGACATTAAAAAGGCGCACAAGGCGGCGGCGGCACTCAAATCAGGCACGGTCTGGGTGAACACCTACGGGCAGTTCGACCCGTCCGGTCCGTTCGGCGGCTACAAAATGTCCGGCTACGGGCGCGAGCAGGGTTGGGAAGCGATGGAATTCTACCTGCAAACCAAGACCGTCTGGGTGGACATGTCGTAAGTCGCGACGATCCGCGTTCGTTTCGCATTGTCGGGGGCTTACCACCCCCGACAAATCTCGTTCCGGTAAGAAAGACCAACATGATATTCCGTCTCCCGATATTCTGCGCGTTGATCGCCATGATCACGGTTCCGATAGCGAAAACACACGCGCAAGAACTGCCCCCGATTTTCGCCGCGACCCCGAAACAACTGGTTCCGGCGAAAACCGTCGCCGAGTTTCCGAAAAATACGTTCCTGGAAAACATCGTCGTCGACAAGTCCGGCACGCTGTTCGTCACCAGTTTCGAGGACGGCAAAATTTATCGCGTCACCCCGAGCGGCGAGAAATCCGAGTTCGCCGCCGTCGCCGGCACTATCGCCGGAATCACTTTCGACCGGGACGGTAACCTGCTCGTCACCGGTTGGGCGGGTAAAAAGACGCCGAGCGTGTTTCGCGTCTCCCCGACCGGCGCCGTCGAGACACTGACCGCGATAAAGGGGGGCATGTTCCCGAACGCGATCACGCCGCTAAAAGGCGACATCTACCTCATTGCCGACTCGTACAAAGGCGTGATCTGGGCGTTCGACGCCCAAACCAACCAGTGTCGCGTCTGGCTCGATGCCCCCGCCCTGACCCGCCGTGATGCCAAGAATCCGGTCCCGGCGGTGAACGGCTTGAAGGTATTCGGGAACACTCTGTACGCAACCAACACCCAGCGTCAGCAGATATGGCGCATTCCGATTTCGCCGGACGGCAAAGCCGGTACTCCGAAACTATTTATGGAAAAAATCAACGGCGACGATTTCGCGCTGGACGGCGCGGGCAACCTGTATGTGACGACACACTTCTACAACAGCGTCGTCCGCATCACCCCGAATAAGAAGGTGACCATCATCGCCGGAGCCGAGCAGGGCATGACCGGTAGCACATCGCTCGCGTTCGGCAAGGGCAACGCCGACAGGAACGCGCTTTTCGTCGTCACCAACGGCGGCATGTCGCTCCCTCCGAAAGGCGGCGTCCAACCGGCGAAAGTCGTCCGACTCGACATCGCCCCGCCGACGAAACGCTGATCATTGACCGCAACGAAGGAAACAAATCGAATGGAATACCAAGTAGATGAGGCGAGAAAAAACATCGCCACCGCGCGTGACTTCGCCGAAAACGTGCTGGGCGGCGGCGACCTGACCCTTTTCGACGCGATCGTCGCCGAAAACGTGCGCGGGAACACGGGTCTCAAACCGGACGGCTGGATCGAGGGCAAGGCGATGTACCGCGCGATCATTGAGGCGCTAAACGTGGCGTTCCCAGACATGCGCGTCCAGGTTTCCGAAGCGTTCGCCAG
>JACMMA010000418.1 GCA_014379275.1 Armatimonadota bacterium
CATTCGGCGTGGTAGTCGTGTCCAGCGTGATCCCGTACTGGTCGAAGACGTAGAGGGAACGCGGCAAGTCCGTGGTGTCTGACACGGGAAGGCCCTGCACGAGGTCGTTACTGGGGCAGATATAGATTCCTTGCGGGAAAGAATTCGCCGCGTTGGCAACACGACCGCCGATATAATTCGAAACGATAAAAGGCCAGATCGCATCGAAAGCGCCACCGTAGTTGCTGGTGCTAACGGCTGCGGCTGCCGGTTCGCCGGGGAAGGATTCGTCATAATCCTGCGCGTACATTTGAAAAGCGAGACCGATCTGCTTCATGTTCGAAAGGCACGCGGTCTGGCGTGCCTTGCCGCGGGCTTGGGCGAAGACGGGAAACAGTATCGCGGCGAGGATGGCGATAATCGCGATAACGACAAGCAGTTCAATGAGTGTAAACGCGGAACGTTTGCGGGAGGCGGGCGTCATTTTTTCTTACCTTTCCGGTAGGGGGTGGTCAACGGGATAATGAAGAATGGAGACACGCGGTAGCATCCGGCGTGCCCACATCTTATGCTCCGCCGATTGTACCCTGATTTATCCGACTCTATATTAAGGGAGTATTAAATCTTTGTTAAGGCGGAACCCTTTTCTTATCTCGCCAGAGCGAAATGGAGGCTTATTCGATTCTTAACATCCCCTTAACATAAGCAACAATTTGATATGAGAGAATGGTAAACCACTGATTTAAGATCGAAGTCATTTCATCGCGGCTATTCGTTCCCGGAAGTGTTCGATCTTCATCCGCTTCCGGCGGTGGCACGCGAAATCAGCAGAAACGTTCGTCTTGCTCACAGGAAGAAAGCTTTATGAAATCCTCCCCCATCCATCGTCGTCATTTCTTGCAAACCGCGACCGCTTTGTCCGCAGGCGGCGCTCTTCTGGGTGTCGAAGGCATGGTCGCCCGCGCCCTCCATGCCCGGGAACTCGGCCGCCAGAAACCGGACGTACCCGGCGGCTACGGTGCGCTCCGCCCGACGCCGTCGCGCAACACCGGCGAATACATCCTGTCGCTTCCCGATGGCTTCTCGTACACGGCGTTCGGCAGGGTCGGCTCCACGATGTCCGACGGACACAAGACGCCGGACAGCCATGACGGCATGGCGGCGTTCAAGGCGGAGAACGGCAAGGTGCGCCTCGTTCGCAACCATGAAGTCAAGGGCAAGCCGAATGAGGGGCATGTCGGCGGCGTGGCGAGTTACGACAAATCCGCCGCGGGTGGCACGACCACATTGATCGTTGACCCGCAAACCCGTCTCCTGGAAAGTGCGTTCGTGTCGGTCGGCGGGACGCTGGCGAACTGCGCCGGGGGGGCGACGCCGTGGGGGTCGTGGATCACTTGCGAGGAAACCGTCGCCGGCACGGCGGCGGGGTTTGAGAAGCATCACGGCTACTGCTTCGAGGTTCCCGCGCACTCCGATCGGGCGGTGGTTGCCCCGGAACCATTGACCGCGATGGGACGGTTCGTGCACGAAGCGATCGCCATCGACCCGCGCTCGCACATCGTTTACCTGACCGAGGATCGTAAAACAGCCGGTTTTTATCGCTTCCACCCCAAAGTGAAAAACAAATTAGCTGAAGGCGGTCGCCTGGAAATGGCGGTAATCAAAGATATGCCGAAAGCTGATCTTCGCACGAAGCAAACGATGGGGAAGGCGATGCAGGTCACGTGGGTATCGATCGAGGATCCTGACCCGAAGAACGCCGAAGCTGACGAACTTGCGGTCTGCAACGAGGGGGTGAGTAAAGGCGCGGCGACGTTCGCGCGTTTGGAAGGATGCTGGTACGGGAACGGTTCTATCTTCCTGAACGCGACCAACGGCGGTGACAAGCAGCTAGGGCAAGTCTGGCGATACGAACCCGTCGACGCCGATACCGGGAAACTGACTCTGTTGTTCGAGTCGGCGGATAAGTCGGTGCTGCATATGCCGGATAACCTTTGTGTCTCGCCCAAAGGCGGTCTGGTACTCTGCGAGGACAACGACCAGGGAAATCAGTATGTGCGCGGTCTGTCGCCGAAGGGCTACCTGTTCGACGTCGCGGCGAACATCGTTGCGGGTCACGAAAACGGCGAAGTCGCGGGCGCAACCTTCTCGCCGGACAACAAAACGCTCTTCTTCAACCTGCAAGACCCCGGCCTGACGGTAGCCGTCTGGGGACCCTGGGAACGCGGCGCGTTGTAGTTTCCCGTCTTGCCCCCCCGCCTTTCTCCCTCCCCAGGGCACCCAGAGGGTACCCGGGGGAGGGAGAAAGGCGGGGGGGTTGCTACCGCTCTTTCATCAGGTCCTGGACGGCGAGGAGGTCCCGCGAACTGACACGCGGGTTGTGGCGCAGGTCGTTCGGGTTGGCGGAAGTGCGTACCTGGACCGATTCTTCCGTGACGCGGGTAAGATCCTCGGTTGTTCGTTCACTCATCAGGTCGTGGACGGCAGACATATCCCGCGGATTGAATGTATCGCCGTAGCCGGGGCGTCCGGAAGCACGCACCTGGACCGTGTCCGTGCGCACGGTGTGCACATCTAACGGGATGGAATCACTGCTCTCGTCCTCTTCGTCTGCGATTTCCGCATCTTTAGTTACCGGCGCGCTATTCGCCGCCACGCCGCCGAACAAGGCACGAACGGAGCGACCGCCGGTCGACCGTCCGGCTCGGGCGGCGGACACCGGAGATTCTGCGGCTGTGGGCACGTTGACCGGGGCACCGGCGGGAGCATCGTTCCAATTCGGTACCGAACCCGTTTCGGCGGGCGCCGGGTAGCGGGAAAGGAGCCATTTTTTGAGGGCTTCGCCTTTGCCACCGCGCCACGACGTCGGGGACGCCTGCCACCAATCCGCCCCGGTAAGTGATGCCGCCGGTGCGCCGGTCGGGACCGATGGGTTGCCTTCCGGAGCCAGTATCACGTTGAACAGGTTCGTGCCGCCCAGTTTTGCCCCGAACAGGTTTGCGCCGAGAAGGCTGGTCCCATCCAATTCGGAGCCATGCAGAACAGCGTCCATCATGTTCGCGCCAATGAGGTGCGCTCCGGCAAGCCGCGCCCCCGCGAGAAACGTCCCGGCAAGGTGCAGCCGACGTCCGGCGCGGCGCCACATGCCGAGGCGGACTTCGCCGCCATCCACTATCTCCTCGGGCACCGCGGTCAAAGCGCGAAGGCACGCGGTCAAAGCAGCCGTCGTTTCTTTGAGCCGTTCCCCGGTGCGATACACGACATCCAGCGCGTCCGTGCTTTGCGTCGCCAGTGAGGCCGACTTACGCAGGGCTTGCGCGAGACCGACCGCGGCTTGGAAGCGGGTCTGTGTGCGGCAGTCCGGCGAATCGGCGATATCGCACAGGCACCGGAACGTGTCTTCCTCACGCGGGCAGAATGAAGTGAAGTCTACCAGCGGACGTAGGGCGTCGTAGTTCGTGGCGTAGGTAGTCTCGGAGACTGCGGTCCGGGCGAGGTGCCGGGCGAGTGCGGCGACGAACGCCTTCCGGGCAGACCGGTTCGCGGCGGCGATATCGTCCAGCAGGCTGTAGATCAGCAACTGACCCATGTCCCCTTCGAACCGGGCGAAATCAGTCATCATGTCGAGGGCTTTATGCACTTCGTCACGCACCGCCGATTCGTCTTCGAGGTGAAGAGCGGCGGCGAGGTGTCCGGACGCACGGACGAAATACGGGTACGCGTCCTCGATATCCTGCGTCGCGACCATATGGCGACGGGCAAGCGCAGCGACGCGGTTCGCACCACCGGCGCGCATAAAGGGGTTTTGGATATCCGCGAGGCGGTTCAATGCGTCGTTGAACTCGGTGTCTAATCGCTGCCGTTCATACCGCGATTTTTCCTCCTCCCACCGTTCCCGCTCGAAAGCGAGCGCATCGGCGGAAGTCGCCAGCGCGGGGGGAGGGGGTGCCGCCGCGACCGGCGTCGGCAACGGTTTCAGCCCGACACCCATATCGTCCACATTTGACCCGCTCTGCGAGGAGGGGGAACCGCCGAAAAGTCGCATTTCCTTGAAGATTCCTTTGTCCCAATCCTGCCACTTTTCGATGCAGGATATGTCCGATAACCATACGGGCTTATATTGTAGCGTAAAAACTCCCGTTTGTCACTTTACTGAGATTAGCAAGAATCATACCAAAAGGAGCGTTTTCGTACGGTTATAATTACCTGTTTTTACCGGGATGCTGCCCGTTTTTCAACGAAATGACCGGCACGTGTTCGTTTGGACCGCCTGACCGCCGGGTAAAACGGTGCGGGCAACGAAAACAATCTGACGGATTGCCCACCAAACCTTAGAAGGGTTCCCTCTTTAAAAATGGCACTACCGATTCCGAAAGAACTGACGGGCTTGTTGGACGCCCTGCACGACGGCGTGTCTGACCTGGCGACGAACGCCGCCGTTTCTCAACTCGATCACTGGCACGACGTGCTCGCCGAAGCCGCCAAGCCGGAGCTGAAAGCAGTTAGCAAAGACATCGATGTTCTCCGCAAATTGCTGGGCGAAGGCGGCGAGCCGGACGGTAAAAAGATCGGCAAGGCGCTGGTGAAGCTTGCCGACCACATTGACGGCCTGGACAATGCCGAACTTGTTAAAGGCGTGAAAACCCGCCTACACTCGCTCGCACGGCTTCTGCGAAGCGAGGGCGAAGAGTTAGCCGCCTGACAGAGTACGCCGAAAACCGAGAGAAGCCGCGTCGCGTTCGCCACGCGGCTTTTTTGTCGCCCCGCGGAATGACGCGAGAGGTCCGTGGTAGGCCTGTAGCTGCCTCCGAAATCCTCGCTGGAAATCACTGCTCTAAGACGGTTCCGGCACCGCCGGTTTGTATCCAGAACCTCATTTCACCGCCGTGCTCGTCTACGGAATAGCTATACATCGCCCCGCACTGTACAATCACAGCACGACGATGGAGCGCACATTTACTTTCCTTTTCACCGATATCGAGGGTAGCACGCGGATGTGGGACGAGCAACCGGAAGCGATGTCGCACGCGCTCCGCTGGCATGACGATCTGCTTCGCCGGGCAATCGCCGAAAGCGGCGGTCAGACGTTCAAAACAGTCGGGGATGCGTTCTGCGCCGCGTTCGAAACGCAGGCACAAGCGGCGC
>JACMMA010000419.1 GCA_014379275.1 Armatimonadota bacterium
ACCTGCGGTGCCGCGTTTCACACGGAGTGTGAAACCAGGAGCGGCAATTCGCGGGAAAGGACCGACCCAGAGCCACCAACAAGAAACGAGCACCGCAGGTGAAACCGATCCAACGTAAGGTTGGCGCCGTCCGCGTAGGACGAACCGATCTCCGACTTTTTCGCGTAGGAGGGGTAGACTGAGCGTATGAAAAATCTTGCGGCAACGCTCTGCCTGTTCGCGCTGTCGGCATCCGCGTTCGCACAGACCCCGCTGGTTCGTTCGGCGGCATCTACGGATATAAGCGGTGACGGCAAGCCGGATAACATCGCGGTTACTTCGAACACAGCCCGTTCGCGTTTCACCCTGACGATAAACGGCAGGCAACTTGTCGTTCCGCACGACAGCTTTATGGACGGCTTGCCGGGATTTCGGATCGTACGACTGTCGGAGGGGGCGAAGCAAGCCTATATCGCCGTATCGCTCATCGGCGCGAACGATCACAACGAGCACTACTTCTTTCTTTATGACGGCAAAGCGATACGACGCGCCGGAGTGCTTCCTGGCACGTATACCGCCCCGGGGAACGGCGTGGTGTACATCCAGCGTTGGAACGGATTCTGGATGGGCAACTCGAAATATGCGGTCGGCAAAAACGGCGTTTTGCAGTTCACGCCGCAAGCCGGGTACTACGTCGGAGTTTCCGGCACCGCGACGCAGACCTTCCCGATACGCGTCTCGCCGACGAAAACGGGATCCGTGGTCGCCAACGTTTCCCCGAACAGCAAGATCGACCTTCTGTTATTCATGCCCTATGGGAAAGAGCCGGTGGCGGGAGCGGAGAGCGGCTATTATCTGATAAAAACGCAGACCGGGTTGTGCGGCTGGGCGGACTTCAAGAGTTTTCAAAACAGAGTGATTGGCCTGCCCTACGCGGGCTAGCCCGGCGCGGTGGCCAGTTCCATCAGCATCCCGCGATCAGTAATTATTACCGTTCGACCGCGTACCGAAATATAGCCGAGGTCGCCGAATTGATGCAGGGTACGGGAAACGACTTCGCGCACCGTGCCTAAATGTGCCGCGATGCCTATGTTCGACTCCGGCAGAACGAACGATTCCTTTGTCCCGGCGGCGGAAAGCAGATAGGCGGCGAAGCGGGCACGAACCGTGTGTAACGCTTGCGCTTTGAGCATTTCTATCAGCCGGCGATTCTGCACGGCAAGGGAACGTATAACGCCCGCCGAAATATCAGGATGCGCCGCGAGTAGCATATAGAACGGTTCACGGGAGATGCGGAAAACTGTCGCGTTTGTCCCGGTCGCCGCCGCGTGATACGGGCAGTTGCCACCGTCGAATGTCGCGGGCGCGCCGACCACGTCGCCGGGCTTTGCGATCCCAAGCGTCAGCTCTCGCCCACGTTTATCCCACTTGAACAGCTTCACGCTCCCCGATACCACGACGAGCAGGGCAGGTGCCGGGTCGCCCTCGCAAAATAGCAAGGCGTCCGGGTTCAATCTCCGTATTGTCCCGGCATAGGCGAAAGCATCCGTCGTTGCCGGGGAAGTCCCCTGCAAAAACAAAACTTTTCGTAATGCTCTCTCCAGATCGGTTCGCACAATGTCACGTTACCACGCCTTCTTCATGCCCGGCGTGACATAAGTCATCGCGGCGCGGTTTCGAACGGGATAGGATTTTCACAAAGGAATAATACCAATGGCTTTTGTGATAGCGGAACCGTGCGCGACATGCAAAGACACATCATGTGTCGCGGTCTGCCCGTGTGATGTGATTCATGCGGGAGTGGTCGAGCGAGACGGGGCACGGTTCGACCAGTTTTTCATCAACCCCGACGAGTGCATTGACTGCGGTCTCTGCGAACCGGAATGCCCGGTGGACGCTATTTTCGCGGACGACGAACTACCGGAGCCGTGGAAGGAGTATTCCGAGATCAACGCGACGTAATACGGAACGAAACCGCGCCGATAGTGTGGCGGTGCGCATGCAACCATCGCGAACCGGTGGGTGTCAGGGGAGTGTGAACCATTACCAAAAACTCGCCACCGTAGTCCTGCGCCTGCTCGCCGTAGTACTCGCCGGGATCGGACTATTGTACGTCGCTTACGGCGTTACGATCCTTCCAATCATGATGGGGAGTAATCCACTGACCGCTATCCCGGCGGCATTAGGCAACATATACCTTATCACTGTTGCCACCGGTTCCGGCTGGATAATTTTCGGGACATTACTTTACGCCGTAAGCGCGTCACTGGGGCGTTTGATTGGCAAAGGGATGTAAGGCTCCGGATCCTCCGAACCGCCCCTACCCGACTGTGTCGGTGTGAACCGATCCGTCCGGAGCGAAATGAGTCAGCACGCCGGGTGTGAGCGGTTCCCACCCCTGCTTTTTGTCGGTCGGCTCGGACGCGATCAGGTAGCCAGTCGCACCTTCGTCGCCGTCCGGCGTGAGTGGGCGAGCGAAAAGCGTGTAGTATTCCGCGCTATCCGAAAACTGCCGCAAGGCGTATAAGCCGGATGGGTGCGCGAGGAGTAGGTTGACTCCCGTGTACATTTTTGTCAGGTCGCCGCCCGCGACGCCCGCCGCGACGAACCGTGCCGTTTCGAAGAGTTCGCGCAATGCACCGGAAAGCGCGGCGAACGTATCGCCGGTCGGCGCGGTACTGAGACAATGCGCCAGATAGCCGGAAAGTAGCACGGTATCGGAATCCGCCCTGCCCTCCTCGCGCCCGCCGTCCATCACCTCCTGCCGCAGGAAATCCAGAAGCGGTTTTTTGATCGTGCCGTTGTGCGCGACGAGAAGCGTTTCGTACGGTCGCCCGGAAGGGTCGCCGCTCGATGACGGGTGGTAATCGGCGCGGATCGGGTGCGCGTTCTCGCTCGAAACGCCGCCGACGCTTGCCTTGCGCAGGTGCCCGACCACGATTTTGCCGACGCCACTCGCCGCCCCGCCGCGCGACGCGGTTTCCGCCGCGAACACAAAAAACGCGGAATCCGCCGCCGAACCGGTTTGCCGGATCAGCGACACATCATTCCTGTCGTCGAACCACCCGATACCCCACGAATCTGTGTGTCCCGGTTCGGTACCTTTCGGAACACGACCGGTTTCGGCTTGCTTACGCAGTGAGTTCGGCGCACCCACGAGGTGATACCAGGAAGGGATCGGGGTTTCCGAGGCGCGAATCAATCCTACTAGTCGGCACATAGCATTATCCTTTCTTACCTTCAGGGGCGTCGCGATACAATAGCGATATGTCATCGCTCCTTCTCGCCGTACTGTCTGCCGTATGCTTTACCATCGGCGGCGTTTTTATGAAACACTCGGACGGGTTGACGAAACTCGCCCCGACGTTGACCGTGTTTGCGCTTTTTCTGGTCGGTGCCTGTTTCAACATACTACTGATGAAGCGCGAAGATTTAGGCGTCGCCTATGTTTTCGTACTCGGGTTGGAAGCCGTGCTCGCGTTTTTGCTCGGCATCTGGATATTCAAAGAGCCAGTGCTACTGCCGCGCGTCCTCGGCGTCGTGCTGATCGTCGGCGGAATCCTGCTCCTGAAAAGCGGCGAGGAAACTAAAGAGGAATCGAACCTGGAATCGCGAACGGCTGGGTCGGCTCAGTGACCGGTTCATTTTATGACCCACTTTTTCGCCGCAGAGCTTCTTCGAGCTGGTGTTGTATCTGACGCTCCTGTAAGCGGTGTGGGGCGTTAAAACCGAATATACGTGCTGTCGCCTCGCTGATAGCGGATGACTGAAGAATCGCCACAGGACTACCGGCATATATCGTAGAGTGCGCGTCCCGTCTACGGAGCCTCAGGGCGGAGTGCGATGTTCAATCGCGCTTGTGCTTTAGCGAGTCGCATCACGTGTTCCAGTTGATCATAGGTATCGAGTTCGGCTTTCTCCTGCTCGGCCACGCCGCCGCTCTTCTCGCGGCGCACCAATTCCCAAACACGCTCACGCATTTTTTCCGTGGTTTGAAAATGCGCAAATCGCTCCGGGTTTTCCGCGACCAGAAATTTCACCAGTTCGTCGTAAATCGGCGCGATGCCCGTGTTCTGCATCGAAGTAG
>JACMMA010000420.1 GCA_014379275.1 Armatimonadota bacterium
CAAAATTAAGGGGTTGAAAGTGTGGCTTCCGGAACAGCAGTAGCAAGCTACTACGGCGGATGACACGAACCATGCGGAGTGGAAAAGGAGAGCGATTTGAATGCGGCGGGTGTAGCAGGGTCACCACAGGCTACGCCCAGGGTCACACGAATACATCAAAAAGGAGTCAATGCGACCATCCTGAAATCTGCCAGTTTTCAGGCAGTGTGTCATACTGAATGCGCGGTGAACGGGCGAGGAATATTTCCTCGATACGATCCAGAAAGGGACATGATGAATCAATATTCCCCCTCCAAATGGGCGAGGTTATCCAAAGTTGTCGGCGTCGTCGCCGGAATTAGTGCGTTGCTTTTCACTGCAACGGCTTCGCAGGCGCAGGTGCTCGTCACCGGATTTTACAATCAGGTAGGTGCGAATTTCCTCTACAATTTCCAGGTCGAAAATCAGAGTGGCCTGGATGTATCTATCGTGGGGTTGCTCTACACCGTTAATGCACCGGTGCCGGTGATCAGCGACATCACTCAGGTACCCGGATTCACTCTCAATGTGGACGATGTGACCGGTTCCATTGTTTTCGCAGAAGACACCTCGTTTTTCGCCGCTGGTACTACTGTGAGTGGCTTTCGATTGACCAGCGATCAATTACTGGACATAAACCCCGTTGTGGACGGTCTGAATTTCGACTCTACACCGTTCGTCGGCTCTTTCACGGCGGTTGCTGTCCCCGAAGCAGGAACACTTCCACTCATACTACTCGCTGGTTCCGCGTTGCTCGGAACCGTGATCGTTCGTCGTCGCAATGTCGCCCGACCATAGTCGTTGAATCGTAGAAAGGTTCTTCCTTATGAAACGTGCCATCCGAACCGCGGCCATCGTCGCTGCGGGTTTTCTCGCCGCTGTCCCTATCGCCCTTGCGCCGCAAGCCGCCCGCGCCGCCAGTCACAGTGACGCGCCGTTGATCAAACTCGATCCTCAAGCCAACCTTACCGACGTTTACGCCTTCGTCGGTGCCGGACCTAACGGCAATGTCCTCAACGTGATCGTACACGTACGCCCATTCTCCGAACCGGGTGATGGCGGGCAGTACGAAAAGTTCAGCGACGACGCCCTGTATAGCATCCATATCGCCAACCCCTCGACCGGCGCGACCCTGCGCCGCTACGATTTCCAGTTCAGTAGCGTCAAAGCGGTGGCATTCGGCAACACGATCCTTAACTACGGACGTGGCGGCGACGGCAGTGCGCTCGGGGCGATCATGGATAACAACGCGCCCTCGCGCAACTTCAAGCAGACGTTCACCCTGACCCGCGTCAACGTCGCGTCCGGCGCGGCTTCGACGAGCACGACCGGTTTGCTGACACCGCCGCCGAACGTCGGTCTGCGGACCACGCCGAACTACAACGATTCGAGAGCAACGATCAACGGCGAACCGAACCCGGGTTTCGGCTTCGCGGTTTCCGGAGCCACCACGGCTGCCGGTCTTGATAACTACACCCGCGATGCGATCTACACGATCCCGACCGGAGAGACCACGTTCTGCGGACCCCGTGAGGACGGCTTCTTCTCGGACATCCCCGGCATTTTCGACTTCCTTAGCCCGCGCATCCTGCTCCCGGCGGGAAGCGTACCGAACCCGAACCCGCTCAATATCGGCGGGACGTTCGGTCAGCAGGGTGGGGGCGTGGACGGTTTCAAAGGGTTTAACGTTCTCGCCTACTCCATCCAGATTCCGCTCGCCGACCTGCAAGGTCTGACCTCGCAGTACACGGGGCTTTTCGCCGTGAACGCACAGGGTGCGGTCGCGTTCCCGACGCCGACAACCACTACCGGCGTGGGCGTGTACGCCTCGGTGAGCCGCCGCCGCGTTACCCTGCGCTCCGCGACCGCCGATCCGGTCGGTTCAGGTCCGTTCATCCAGGTTAACCGCATGGGGAACCCGCTTTTCAACGAAGCGTTCGTCGCCATGCAGGACAAGGACAACTTCAACCGCGATAGCCCGACCACGGACAACGCGCGGTACGCGACCTACGCGCTGAACCCGGAACTCGGCGTACTGATCAATGCACTGTACGGCCCGAGGGGGGCGAACGTCCTTCCGGAAGGCGATATTGACGTGACCAACCGCAACGATCTCGCGGCGGTATTCATGCCGGATGTGCTTCGCGTTGACACGACGACAAGCCCGGTCCGCCTTGCTGGAACGAGTGGCTTCAGCCGCCTCGGCGGTTACGGAGCCGACCTCGCCAGCAACGGCAACCTGAGTGGCTGGCCCAACGGGCGGCGGTTCGGCGACGATGTGATCGACATCGCGCTGTCTACGCTTGTCAGTGGCGGTACGCTCGGCGACGGGGAGGCGTTCGACCAACTCTTCCTTGTCGGGGACAACGCCGACGCGAACGACCAGTTGTATCAGGGCGTATTCCCGTACTCGGCGACGCCGCATGCGGGCACGCGCAACCGCAAGGACTCTGACCCGGCAACCGCTGGCAACTAGTCGAGATTCACTCCCCCGCCACGATACTAGTTACCGTGGCGGGGGAACCCATTTTCTCTGAGGACGATTTTTCATGTCTGAATCTATACCGTCCGCGCCAACTCCCGGCGCGCCCTCTAGTAAGACGACCCCATATTGGGTCGTGCCTGCTGCGGTAGCCTTCGCCCTCGCCTGCGGTGCGGTCGGCTTCGGCATCGCCAAGTCCGGGCAGACGGGCGCGATGCAAGCTGCCACCGCCAGTAGCGGCACACCTGTCGTGGCTACACCCTCCCCGGTCGCCGACTTTTCTGCCGAGTCCGTTCTTGCCGCGATAGCCGACCCCGGTTCCTCTTCCGCCGCTGCCAAAGAGGTTGTGCGCTGGCGCGACCGGGCGAAAGCCCGCCCTGAAATCGCGCAACTGTGGGTGAACACAGGCGATGCCCTGATGCAACTCGCCCGCGAAAAAGTGGACCCGCACGACGTTGATCCCGCCGAAAAGTGCTACCAGCGTGCCCTGTCGCTCGACCCCAAAGATCCCGGTGCGACCATTGGCATGGCGTGGATAGCCGGTTCCCGCCACCGGTTCCCGCTGAGTATCGAATGGGCAGAAAAAGGGATTGCCCTCATGCCGCGGGATAACCGCTCCTACGGTCTGGTGGGCGACGCATACGTCGAACTCGGCGATTACGACAGGGCGTTCGACGCGTATCAGAAGATGATAGACGTCCGCCCCGATATTACTTCTTACAGCCGCGGGGCGCATATCCTGTACCTCGCCGGCGACACCAAGAGGGCTTTTTCCCTGATGGCGATGGCGATCAACGCGGGCAGTGCGGACGGCGAGGATTCGGCGTGGTGCCGTGCGCAACTGGGCGAGATGTTGTTCGACAGCGGGGCACTCCTGCCGGCGGAGAGCGCGCTGAAGACGGCGATGAAGCTGAAATCGGATAACTACTACGTTCTTACCGCGATGGGCAAGGTACAGTCGGCACAGGGCAACACGAAACAGGCAATCGCGCTGCTGGAAAAAGCCGTCGCTATTTCGCCGCAACACGCCGCCCTGGCGGCACTGTACGAAAATTACGTCGCCGCGGGGCGCGGAACCGACGCCGAAAAAACGTTCGTTGCGATAGAAACGGCGGCAGATCACCACAAAACACACGGCAATGCGGATTCGTTCTATCTCGCCCGGTTCTATGCAGACGCGGGGAAAAAACTGCCGGAGGCGCTGGCAATCGTGCGAAGTAAGCCGGAAACACCGAACCCGGTGGATGCCGATACGGCGGCGTGGGTGTACTATAAAAACGGTAATTTTGTCGAAGCTAAAAAGCACATAGACATCGCCTTGAAGAAGATCGCACCGGACGCCGCCCGCCTGTATCACGCCGGGATGATCTACGAGAAAGCCGGTTCGCCATTCGAGGCGCGCAAATATCTCGGGCGGGCGGTCAACAAAAACTCCCGATTTTCGCCGGTTCACGCGCCGATAGCGGTCGCCACTCTTCAGAAACTGGGCAAACTCTCCCCGCAAGATGTCGCGAGAAACGCGTCAAAATGAAGCACGTCGCCGCCCTGTTTACCGCCCTATTTTTCGTCGTCACGGCGGCGTGGGCCCACGACATCCCGTCGAGCCGCATAGACATGCGTGTTTCCAGTGCGGGGGCGATTACCACCCTCGACGCGCCGGTTTCGGGCTGGGCGCACGATTTCGCGGGCCTGACGCCGCAAGACGCGGTCGGGCGGCAGACCGAGATCGAAACGCTCGCCCTGTCACGCCTCACGCTGATCGCGGACGAAAAAACGCTCGCTGTTTCTTCCGGAGGTGCGGCGCGGTTATTGCCGAAGAGCGGGGGGGAAACCCCGTTACGCCTATCGTTATCCGCCCCTCTCCCGGCGAGCACGAAGATTCTCACCGTACGCGGACGGCTATTCCCGACCGATCCGAAACACCAGACCGTTCTCGTCGTGCGCGGGGCGGAGGGACAACTTCTTCACGAGGCGATACTCACCCCGGACGCGCCGGAAGCCATCGTGCAGTTAGGGGATACTCCTGCGCAAAACCCGTTCGCCGTGTTCGCGCAGTTCGTTCAGCAAGGCGTGTATCACATCGCCATCGGACCAGACCATATTCTGTTCGTGGTCGCGCTCCTGCTGATGGGCGGAACGCTCGGGCAACTGCTAAAAGTCATCACCGCGTTCACGGTGGCGCATAGCATCACACTGGTGCTTGCCTCGCTGGGGATCGTCAACCTGCCGGGTGCTTTCGTCGAACCGGCGATCGCCGCGAGCATCGTTTTCGTCGGGGTGCGTGTTTTGCAGACGAAGTGGCGATCTCCCGAAGCCGGTGAGTCACCAAAGGGTGAGGAACGGTTGCCGTATGCGTTCGGGTTTGGTCTCATTCACGGCTTCGGGTTTGCCGGCGCGCTTGCCGAACTCGAACTGCCGCGTCAAGCCCTCGCCCTGTCCCTTTTCGGTTTCAATCTCGGTGTCGAGGTAGGTCAGGCGATACTGGTACTTTGTATTGCGCCACTCCTCGCCCTACTGCACCGGAAATTTCCGGTGGCCGCGCACCGACTGGTGCTAATTGTCGCCGGTATTGTCATTGCCGCCGGAGCCTACTGGTTCGGCGAACGCATCGCAGGCTGAAACCTTCAAGAAGGAGTTTTTCATGAAACAACGTGCCTTTACTTTGATTGAATTGCTTGTAGTTATCGCAATTATCGCGATCCTCGCCGCGATCCTGTTTCCCGTGTTCGGGTCCGCCCGCGAGAAGGCGCGACAGACCGCGTGCTTGTCGAACATGAGGCAGATCGGCACCGGGGCGAGGATGTATATGACCGACTACGACGGCAAGATGTTCGAGCACCACTCCGGGTGGGTCCTGGACGACGGCACGCAGGTCCCGTCCCTGCCCCCCGATGCTTCCGGTTGCACCGGGGGCGGCACCGGGGCGAGCGAGGCGGAAAGACCGTGGGTGATCTTGTTCATGCCCTACCTGAAAAACCGCGCGACCGGCTTCTGCCCATCGGATACCTCACTCCGGTCGGAGGCGCTTGCGATGACTCTGGAAGATTTCAACGGCGGGATCAACGACGTAGGCGAACCGCTTCCGCCGGACTCGGAGCTTGGCATCGCGGAGGCGGAGTTTCGCACCACGACATCGTACCTGCTCAACTCGATCTACACGCATCGGTCGTGTCGGTATGCGCTGGATGGCGTGCTGACGGACTTCGCGACCGAATCCGAGTTCGGTCGCCTGAAAGATCCGAACGTCATCATGTTCAGCGAGCGCAACTCGGACGCGCTCAACGCGCCGGACAACGCGGAATACGGCTCGGTAATTCAGGACGATTACGACGCCTGGGTCGGAGAATCCGCGCTCGTGCGTTGGGGTACGTCTGCGGGTAAGTACGGGAACGAAGGCTGGATTCGCTACGACCGGCACAACAAAGGCGGCAACTACATCTACGACGACGGGCACGTGAAATGGCTACGCTGGGGGCGTGCGCGACTCGACCAGTATCCCGATCACGTCGTGCGATTCCCCCTCGCGGACCCGCCGCAATAAAAAATATCAACCCGGGCGTAGAAACCCTGTAAGAAATCCGCTGTCGTTCTCGTTACTCCCGGTGAAGGAACAACGATTATGCTTTCGGTGGTAGAATCGTCCGCGATATTCGGCGTGGACGCGTACGGGGTGCGGGTGGAGGTGAATGTCGCCTACACGGCGACCTTGCCGGGCTTTACGATAGTCGGACTGCCCGATGTCGCGGTCAACGAGGCGCGGGAGCGTGTGCGCGCTGCGATCAAAAACAGCGGGCTATCCTTCCCCGGCGACAAACGGTTGACGGTGAACCTCGCCCCCGCCGACATGAAAAAAGCGGGTCCGGCTTTCGATCTGCCGATTGCCGTGGGTCTGCTACTGGCTACCAGTCAGATCGCAGAGGAGAACGCCGCCGGGTGTTTATTCATCGGGGAACTGTCGCTCGACGGTTCGGTGCGCCCGGTCACCGGGGTACTGCCGATGGCGGTGTGGGCGAAAAAGAGCGGCTACCGCCGGTTCGTCGTGCCGTCCGCGAACACCGGCGAGGCGGCGATTGTCGGCGACATCGACGTGTACCCGGTGGACACTCTGACCGACGTGCTGCTGCTCCTCGCCGACTGGGGGAGCGCGAACCCCGTGCGCATGGACCCCGCCGAAGCCCTTTCGCGCACCGTGCATAGCGAATGGGACTTCGCGGATGTCAAAGGTCAATCCCACGTCAAGCGGGCGTTGGAAGTCGCGGCGGCGGGCGGACACAACGTGTTGCTCGTCGGTTCGCCCGGCTCCGGCAAAACCATGCTCGCGCGGCGACTGCCGACGATCCTGCCCCCGATGACGGTAGACGAGGCGTTGGAAGCGACGAAGCTGTATAGCATTACCGGGCTGCTCCCGTCGGGAACCGCACTCATCTCCGAACGCCCGTTCCGTTCCCCGCACCACACCATTTCCAACGCCGGCCTGACGGGAGGCGGTTCGTATCCGCGCCCTGGAGAGGTAAGCCTTGCCCATAACGGGGTGCTTTTTTTGGACGAATTACCGGAATTTAATCGCGACGTATTGGAAGTGATGCGTCAACCCCTGGAGGACGGACAAGTCACTATCGCCCGCGCTGCCGCAAGCCTGACCTATCCCGCTCGGTTCATGTTATGCGGAGCGTTAAACCCGTGCCCGTGCGGCTATTTCGGTGATTCTCTGCGCCAATGCACGTGCAAGCCCGAGTCGGTGAAGAAATATCTCAATAAGCTTTCCGGTCCGCTCCTGGACCGAATCGACATCCACATCGAAGTCCCGCGTCTGCGGCACGACGAACTGATCGCGCCGCCCGCAGGCGAGCGCTCCGCCGCGATCCGCGGGCGGGTGATCGTAGCGCGGGAGAAGCAAGCGGCGCGTTTCCGGGACGAGGACGCTTCTCGCAAGATCTACTGCAACGCACACATGGGGGCACGCCAGATGCAGAAACACTGCCCGGTGACCGCCGACGCCAAGTCACTCCTGTGCGCGGCGATCACGCAGATGAGCCTGTCCGCGCGCGCGTACGACCGGATCCTGAAACTCGCGCGCACGATCTCCGACCTCGCGGGGGAGGATACCATCGGCATCGCGCACGTCGCCGAGGCGGTGCAGTACCGCGCCCTCGACCGGAAGTTCTGGGGTGGATAAGGTAAAATAATCACGAAGCAGGAGAATGCGTATGAACATCGTGCTGGAACCCGATATAGAGCAGTGGGTCGGTCAGGAAGCGCAACGCGTTGGCATCGCCCCCGAAGTATTCGTTGCGCAACGTCTGCGCGATCAGAGTAACCTGGCACGTAAACTCGCGGCACTCCCCGACGAAGAAAGCATCTTGCTCACTCGCATCAACGAGGGACTGCCGACAGACTTCTGGTTGCGGTACCGGGAATTGGTCGGGAAACGACAGGCAGAAGTTCTGACCGACGAGGAACGAGCAGAACTGATTCGCCTTTCCGACCGGGTCGAGCAAAAGAACGCCGAGCGTGCGCCGTATCTGATCGCATTGGCACGACTGCGGGGTGTCTCGTTGCCGGTGTTGGTGCAACAACTGGGTCTGCGCCCGGCGTCCGTCACGGTATGACCGAATCCGACCGCCGGATAGTCGCCGAGCGTGCCGACCATTACTGTGAGTACTGTTTCAGTCAGGGGTTAATCTCGCACGACGACTTCGCCGTGGAACACATCCGCCCGCGTGCCGACGGCGGTTCGGAGAGCCTCGATAACCTCGCTTGGAGTTGTCAGGGATGCAACAACCGGAAGTATACCACCCAGGAAGCGATAGACCCGGCGACCGGTTTAACCGCACGGCTGTATAATCCGCGTGCCGAACGATGGAGAGATCATTTCATCTGGGGCGACGATTTCACCCGTATCGAGGGTGTCTCACCTACCGGACGAGCAACTGTAGTTCGCCTGGACCTAAACCGCGCGGGAGTCGTAAACTTGCGCCGGGCACTCCGATTCGGTGGCTATCATCCGCCACGCCTAGCTCTGTTTGAACCGGAATCTACAAAAATCTGACCGAAGGTGTGGCGGTGTGCTCTTTGACTGAATGATATCCGGAACTCAGTCGCGATATTCTACAACTCGCGCGCGATCCCGAATCTCGCAGGGATAGAGATCACCGGTACCGCGCCCTCGACCGGAAGCTCTGGGGAGGCAATGCTCCATCCGTTGTATCATGTGTGTTGCGCGGACTCGAATATCACCATTTCGGGACGCCTCGATGCGACGACTGCGTGACGTCGCGATCAACAGCCTTCATTTATCCCTCCGCTTGACCGAAAATTCGGGAACGGATAAAATCAAAAAGCCTATCGGACACGTTGAAAAGTGCCCATAATTTAGATGGGGTGATTACCGCGCTGTGAATTTCCCTTCGAATGAACCCGCTGTGAATCGAGACGGGTTCGTGAACCACGGTGCGATCTCGCGCGACAAAACGCGCATTGAATCGCAAAACTTGCAATCGATCCTCGTCTGTTATGCGCATTGGGATGACGGTCAGGTCACTTTCCGTTTGTCCACTCGGCACAGAGGTCATGGCTAGCTCCGGTAGGTTTCGATGCACATGACAACCGCGCCGGAAAGGAACAAAAACGCTTACCACTCCTGTTATGGGCGACCGCTGCAGCGCACATAGCGTGCCGAACGTTCTACATTGAAATCGCTCG
Source organism: Armatimonadota bacterium (assembly GCA_014379275.1). GTDB lineage: Bacteria > Armatimonadota > Armatimonadia > Armatimonadales > Armatimonadaceae > JACMIU01. Next base: position 9,203 of record JACMMA010000420.1, read on the forward strand.
CGGGGTCATTGCCGACGACATTCTGACGGTGCCGGTGACCACGACGGGCGCAAAATCCAGGTCGTATCGTGCGACCGGAATCTCAAGGATTCTTTGATATGAAGAAAATGGTTACTCTCGATTTGCTACACCGCGTCGCCGTACGTGTCGCGGTTGTCCCCTTTGTTCTGGCTGCCTCCCAGGCTGTCTACGCCCAGAACCCGTCGACAACGATCACCGTGTATCCCAGCGTGAACCGGCGCCCGATCGACCCGCGCATTTACGGCGTCGCCTACGGCACCGCCGCGACGCTGGCGGAGTTGAATTCCCCGCTGAACCGCCTCGGCGGAAATAATCTATCCCGGTACAACTGGAAACAGAATGCCGATAACCGGGCGAGCGATTATTATTTTGAGAGCATCGGGGGGGCGAGCGCGAGCCCGGGCGAGCGCGGCGATACGTTTGTTGCCGATACGCGTGCCGCCAATGTCGGCGCCGAACCGATGCTTACGATACCCATGATCGGGTACGTCGCGACCCTCGGCCCGAATCGCTCTAAGACGGCGTCATTCCTGGTCTCGCGCTACGGAGCGCAACAGTCTACCGACTACTGGTGGCGTGATGCGGGCAACGGTGTTTTATCCAACGGCTCCCTGATCACCAATAATAACCCGCTCGACGCCAATGTTGTTGCGGACAGCACTTTCCAACAGGACTGGGTCCGGCATCTGGTCGGGCGATGGGGGAGTGCGGCTAACGGTGGTGTGAAGTACTACCTGTACGACAACGAACACGGCTTGTGGCATGCTACCCACCGGGACGTCAAGCCGACCGGTCCTAAGATGGAGGAGATCCGCGACAAAATCATTGAGTACGGCACCAAGATACGCGCGGTAGACTCGCGAGCGATACTCGTCGGTCCCGAGGAATGGGGGTGGAGCGGATACCTTTACAGCGGGTATGACCAGCAATACGGCAACAAAAACGGGTGGGGTTATCTGCCCGATCGATCCAGCCATGCCGGGTGGGATTACCTACCCTGGTTGCTAGATCAACTTAAGCGCCATCAAGACGCCACCGGGGAGCGCTTGCTGGATATTTTCACCGTGCATTATTACCCGCAAGGGGGGGAGTTCGGTGGCGGCACCGACACGGCGATGCAACTGCGGCGGAACCGGTCTACACGCTCTTTATGGGATCCCAACTACAAGGACGAGACGTGGATCAATTCGCAGGTGAAACTGGTGCCGCGCTTGCGCCAGTGGGTGGACGCGTATTATCCCGGCACCAAGATCGGGGTAACCGAATACAACTGGGGGGCGGAAAGCCACATCAACGGCGCGACGGCCCAGGCGGATGTTCTGGGAATATTCGGGCGCGAGGGGCTCGACATTGCCAACCGGTGGACGACCCCGAACCCGACCACGCCGACGTTCAAGGCGATGAAGATGTACCGCAACTACGACGGCAACAGGGGCAGTTTCGGAGAAACCTCGGTATCGACCGTTGTAGCCAACCCGGATAACGTCAGTTCGTTCTCCGCGGTGCGGTCGTCCGACGGGGCACTCACGGTGATGGTGATCAGTAAGTATTTGAGCGGGAACACGCCCGCGACGATTCAACTGTCGAACTTCAACGCCGCCGCCAAAGCCCAGGTGTATCAGCTGACATCCGCTAACGCTATCACGCGCCTCGCGGATGCGACGGTCACGGCGAAAACGATCACCGCGACACTTCCCTCCCAGAGCATCACCCTATTCGTCGTCCCGGCGAACCCCACATTCAACACCTCCGCGTCGGCCACGCCCAACCCCGTAAGCCGCAACACCGCCACAGCGATCCGACTTAATGTCAAGGACACCGGTGGGGTACTGACGGACGCCATCGTCAACATGGAGATATACAATGCCGCGGGTCAGAAGGTAAACCAACAGGTCACCTCCGGGCAGAGCTTCGGCACGAACCAGACGCGCACCTACACGTATGGCTGGACCCCGACAGTGGCGGGAAACTACACCGTTAAAATCGGGGTTTTCAATGGCACGTGGGGTGCCATGTATCACTGGAACAACGGCGCGGCTGTGATCACTGTTCAGTAGTACCACTTTCCCATCGAGGAGTGTCCGCGCGCCCTGCCGACCGGCAGTTGTCGGTAAGGCGCGCGGGTATTTGTATTTTCCTGACAGGCGGATCGAGTGAGGGGAGTCGCAACACGACTGCCGGTTCCGACAATAAATGGAGGCGCGTCGATTTTACCCGGTCGCAGCCTTGACGACTTGGTATAACCTGGGTTAAAACAGATCACTCTTTCGATTCCAGGCGACAGGAAATGCCCACTCAAATGAACGTAACTATAGATCCCTCACCGGATTTCACCCCTCTGATTTTAAGCCTCCTCGATAACGACTTTTACAAAATCACGATGATGCGGGTCGCGTTCGAGCGGTTCCCGGCGGCGCAGGCAAAATACCGTTTCGTCTGTCGCACGAAGGGTGTTGATTTGCGCCCGATGCAGGTTGCCCTCCGGGAGCAGATTGATTACCTTGCGGACGTGTCGTTCTCGGGCGGGGAGCTTTCCTGGTTGCGGCAATTTTCGTATCTGAGCCGGGGTTTCGTCGACGGATTACGAACCTTCCGCCTCGTTGCCGACGATGTGTCTGTCGGGGAGCGTGACGGGCAGTTGGAGGTTCTTGTCGAAGGTCCCTGGTGGCGGACGATTCTTTGGGAGGTTCCGATTCTGGCACTGATCTCGGAACTTTATCATCAGTCCGAGGGGCATATCTCCCCTGAAATAGCGGCGGAAGGGATGCGCCGGGCAGAAGGAAAGTTGGGATTTCTCAAAGCGCAGTCGGATCAGCCGGATCGCTTCCGGGTGATCGACATGGGAACGCGCCGCCGTTTCTCGGGTGCGTGGCAGCGGCAAGTCATCGCCAATCTGTCGGGAGTGCTACCGGGCGTCTTCGTGGGTACGAGTAATATGTTGCTGGCAAAAAATACCGGGCTTCGCCTGTATGGCACGATGGCGCACGAGTACCTGTCGGCGTTCCAAGCGCTGGTTCATCCGGCGGACAGTCAGCGGGTCGCGCTCGATACCTGGATGGACGTGTACCGGGGCGATCTCGGGGTCGCGCTGACCGACACCATCGGCATGGACGCGTTCTTCAGGGACTTCGACAAAAAACTCGCGCTGTCGTTTTCGGGGTGTCGCCAAGATAGCGGTGACCCGCACCTCTGGGGAAGGCGTCTGATCGACCATTATAAGTCGCTGGGAATCGATGCCAAAACAAAAACCGCCGTTTTCTCCGATAATCTGGACATCCCGAAAGCGTTCGCGCTGTACGCCGACTTCGCGGACGAAATAAATCTGCTTTTCGGCATCGGAACGAACCTGACGAACGATCTGGGGACGCCGCGTCTGTCTATCGTGATGAAACTCGTCGCGCTGAACGACCGCCCGGTCGCCAAGATCAGCGACGAGCCCGCGAAAGCGATCTGCGACGACCCGCTACACCTGGAGTATCTTAAGCATGTCTACGGAGTGACCGTTCCTCCCTCCCCTGGGCACCCTCTGGGTACCCCTCTCTCATTCCGATGAGGGAGGGGGCGGGGGGGAGGAAACGCCTACTCGTTCGCCCCCTTGCGGCGACGGGCGATGGCTACTCCCAGTAGCGAACAGCCCGCGCCCACCATCAGCGGCAAAGTCCCCGCTTCCGGCACTATCACGACGCGGAACGCGAAGAACTGGTTCTTTTGCGGCGAGTTCGCGGAGAAGTTATCGTCCGACGCGACGATCAGCGAGAACGAACCGTCTGAAAGTTGCGGTCCGAAACTCAGGGCTTCCAAGTTGTCGATGCGGATTTGCGCCCCGTCGAACAGCGCGGCGTTGAAGTCAAAGAGCAGGGTTTTCTGGACGCCGACGATGGTTTCCGCGACGCCGCCCCCGAGCGTGTCGATGCCCGAAATGTCCTGCGCCCCGGTGAGCGTTCCCTGAAAGATACGGACCTCGTTCGTTTGTGAGGGGGTATTCGGGCTGGTGGTCAGCGAGCGTTCCAGCGCGAGGAACGTCGTATCGCTCGTGAAGAGTATGTCTACGAGGCCGGCGGTGGCGAATGTCCCGGCGTTGGGCTGGCGGACGATGGTGTCCGTGCGGTACAGATACTCGGCGGTTCGATTCCCGGTGGTGGGGTCGAACGCGATGATGCGCGAGTTCGCTCGCGGAGAGTTCGCGGGCGTGGTGAATGTCGCCGGACCACCGTCCTGGCGCAGTCCGCCCTCGGTCGCGGTGTACAAACGAGTCCCACTGGCGTTGAACGCGAGCGATTCGAACACGAGGTTGTTGTCCGGTCCTTGATCTGCCGCCGCACCGATGGTGTTGTACCGCGCGGGCAAGTTTATTTGCCCGGTGTCGGTCTCTTTGCCGGACAGGTCGTACCGGCGGATGAAAGGGTTCTGGGTATTCGCGCCACGGAAGCCTTCCGAAGACACATACAGGCTGTTGCCGTCCGGTGCCAGGGCAATGCCTTCCGGGTCAATCGTAAACGGAGCCGTGGTCGGGAAATTGTCACCCCCGAGTTGCTTGAGCGTGGTCACCGAGGTGAAAGTCACATCGCCGTCGCCGAGCGCATCGTCCGACAGGTTGATATTCAGCCCGTAAAACCGTGCGGCACCGCGCGTTTCACTCCCGGCGTCGTCGCTCAGGGCAAAAAACCGGTTGTTGGCACGGTCGTAGGTAAGACCGGAGAGCCCACCGACCGTGGTGCCGCCGAACGTCGTGCCGGGAACGAGGTTTGTGACAGACGACAGTTCGGTGCGCCCGATGGACTGCAGACTGCCGATGGGACCGATGTTCAACTGCGCGTGTGCGTTTGAGGACAGCACGGCGATTCCGAGGGTAACGGCGACGGCGGTGAAGGTGCCGGTCCCGATAGCGCGTGTAAATGGTGTCATGTCCGAAATCCTTTCGTCGGGCGAACCGGTCTTTCGAAGAGCGATGGCCGCGTGATTGTAGACGATTAATGTTAAGAGAATATTAACGGAACGTCTAGAAAACGCCTGAACCAACAGGTATCGGGGATGATCGTGAGGGGAATCCATATCGGCGGTCGTGAACGAACGACCACCGGAACGGGTTTGTTTGCAGGACAGGCGGGATTGGGGAAAAGGAGCGCGGTAGGGGGACAAGTACCGGTGAACAGACGAAACGACGGGATGTGGCTGGCGGCGGCGATAGGACTGGGTGTCGCGGCTTTAGCCGGGATGGTGTTGCGGCAAGGGCGTAAAGAAGACTTACCTGGCAAGACGGTGCTCATCACCGGGGGATCGCGCGGATTGGGTCTACTGCTGGCACGTCGATTCGCCGCCGAGGGCGGACGGGTGGCATTATGCGCCCGTGACAGGGACTCGCTCGAACGGGCGCGGCAGGACCTGATCGCACGCGGCGCGGCACCGGACCAGGTGTTTGTCCATTCCTGCGACGTGACCGACCCCGCGCAAATCGCCGCCACGGTCCGCGCCACTGAACAATATTTCAACGGACCGGTGGATATTCTGGTCAACAATGCCGGGACGATCCAGGTCGGGCCGGCAGAAACGATGACGCAGGCGGACTACGAGGAAGCGTTCGCGACGCATTTCTGGGCAGCCTACCATTTCGTCGAAGTGGTCCTCCCCCACATGCGGGCGCGACGGAGCGGGCGGATCGTCAATATCTCATCCATCGGCGGTATCGTCAGTGTGCCGCACCTGCTCCCGTATTCCGCCAGCAAATCCGCGCTGGTCGGGTATTCGGAAGGGCTACGTGCGGAACTCCTCAAAGATAACATTTATGTAACGACGGTTTGCCCCGGCTTGATCCGCACGGGTAGCCCGCGCAACGCTTTCTTCAAAGGGCAGAACGAAAAGGAATACGCCTGGTTCGCCCTCTCCGACTCGCTCCCCGGCTCATCCATGAGTGCGGACGCCGCCGCCGATGAGATACTGAACGCCGTTCGGTCCGGCGATGCTTTCCTGGTCACGTCGCTGGCGGCGCAAGCGGCGGCACTGCTCCATGGGGTGTTTCCGGGTATGACGGCGGACCTGATGGGAGCGGCGAACCAACTGTTACCCGGCGCGGGCGGCGGCATCGGTACTGCGCGACGGACGGGTGCACAGAGCGAAACGTCACTCACTCAGTCGGTGCTCACCGGACTGACACAGAAAGCGGCGGCGGATAATAATCAACTAAGCAGTTGCAGTTAAAGATTTGTCAGATACCAGGGTTCGAGCCTTCGCTGCCAAAGTCGAGTCCAAGTCCTGTTTCAAGCCCAACAATGTCTCATGACTCAGACGAC
>JACMMA010000421.1 GCA_014379275.1 Armatimonadota bacterium
ATGGACAGCACGTCGTTCGGCGTCATCAGATCAACGATCTGCGACACGGCACGCTTCACGTAATCCAGCGGCTCGCCTTCCATGGAGCCGGAACGATCCAGCACCAACGACAGATTGACTGGTAATCGTGTGCCTTGCATTCCGGCGGGCGAATAACTCCCGTTACCGACCGTGATCTCGGTCAGAACGTATTGCCGGGACCGCTCCCCAGAGTGGGCGGCGCGGCTTCCGACTTTGACACGGAGCGACACCCCGCCCGTACCGTGTACGCCCGGCACGGGCTCGCTGACATACCCCTGCATTGTTGCCGCGCCGACGGCGCGAGTGACTTCGTTTATCATATGTTTGTATTTCCGAATAATCCGGGTTTTCGCCCCCCGACCCCCAATTCTGGGGGAGCCGGATTACCTCCGGCTCCCCCAGAATTGGGGGTCGGGGGGCGAAAACCACGGAAACTTCACTCTAACCGTAGCGATGTCCCGCCGATCACGACGGTGTCTCCAGGCACGAGCGACTGACGCGTGATCCGTTGGCCGTTGACGAACGTCCCGTTTGTCGAACCGGCGTCCTCGATCGCCACCGACAAGGCTTCCTGGACGATACGTGCGTGACGCCGCGACGCCGAGGTGTCTTGCGAGATGGAAATATCCACGCTCGGGTCGCGCCCGATGATCGAGCCGGAACGTGCGGGAAAAATCTGCCCAGTGTGGGGACCGGAAACGACCACCAGTTTATAGCCGTCACTCTGTTTCGTGGGAGCGAACGGGTTCCCCGGACTCACCGCCGCGCCGCCACCGGACGGCGACGTTTGTGCGGAGCCGAACCCCCCGGTGAGCGGGGGCAGGGACGAGGAACCGGGAATCGGCGCGGGTGACCCCGCCTTCGGAACCCGGCCATCCTTCGCCACTGCCGTGCGCTCTTTTGTAAATCGCTCAAAGAACAGGAGTGTTTTGTTGCCGATCCTGATCGTGTCGCCGCCACGGATCGGAATATCCTCGCCGCCCTGCGCTTTTCGCTCGTTGACGGACACCGTTCCCGGCTGTCCCGAAACGTCGCGCAGGACGTAGCCGCCGTTCGGTGCCGCGACGACCACCGCGTGATTTTTTGCGACACTCATATCCCCGAACAAGCCGATGTCGGAAAGTTCGGACCGCCCGATGGTGGTTTGCTCTTTGTCAATCAGAACCTCGCGCCCTTCGTTCTTGCCGAGCACGATGCGTACCCATGCTTCCTTCAAAAGTTGTTGTACCAGGCCGATGAACAGCCCGATCAGGCCCCCGGTAATGACGAAGCCGAGCAAACGCGAAACCACCGCCGGTCGCGGCACGAACGCGAACAGATAGACCGCCGCTTCGAACACGGTGCCGCCGACAAGTCCGCCGATGAAACCGCCGATCACGCCGTTGCGGATCGTGCGCCCGGACCATTTACGGATACCATCCGCGCACCCGGCGAGCGCCCCGATGAACGCCCATCCGAGAGCACGGGCGAGCGTATTGAGAAGGAATTGGAAAGAATTGGTGACGTTCTCGACGTGCAACAAGGAGTAAAACGGGATGCCGAAATTGATGCCGACGAATCCGGCGGCGGCTCCGATCAGTACCCCGTATCCGGTAATCCGCAACCACTGCGCCTGCATCCCGGTCGCGATCATGTCGGCGAGACCGAGCATCAGCCCGATCATCGCGCCGAAGAAAGTACAGATGAGGGCCTGCTGACTCGCCTGCTCTGTGGTCAATGCCCCCCCGGTATCCGGGAGACGAATCAGACCGGACATATCGGACAGCAACCACGTCAGTATCCCCGCGGTGATTCCCGCAAGCGTTAATAATAGGATCCGTCCGGTTACATTAGTCATTTGCTAGAACCTTCGTCGCGTTCGGTCAGCGGTTTACCTACAGGCGTCGGCGTGATCGATCACCGAACGTGACCGCTGGGCCATGCCATGGGGTCGGTTTCAACCGAGGATCGTGAACCACCCGCACATCTAATCTACCCAACAACCCGATGCCCTATCAGCCCGCTACGCTTCGAAGCGAAACCGCGCCTTGCCGATCTGGATCACATCGCCGCTGGTGAGTGCGAATCGGTCCTCGATCTTGCGGCTGTTGACGAATGTCCCGTTCTGCGAGGCTTCGTCCATCAGGTCCCAACCCGGGCCGTTCGGCACGATCATCGCGTGACGGCGCGAGACCGCGGTATCGGATGCCAGCGGGATCGTGGTCGTCGCGTCGCGCCCGATGGTCAACCGGCTTTCGGTGTCGGATTGCAGCGCGATCGTTCGCCCCGCATACTCTCCCGAAAGCCCGATGAGGCGCGGTCCGGCAAACGACGTATCCCGGTCGGGGGCGACGCGCCCGGTTGACGCGCCTGCTTGCGGCAGTTCCGCGAGCGAAGGGAGCGGCGCCTGTACGACGTTCGGCCCGGAGGAGCGCAAACCGGCGTGCGGCGATCCGGGAATGCCGGCATTGGGGGAGTCCACCCCGAGCTTTTGCAGACTCTCGGCGAACGCTTCGCGCGGCGTCATGCCGCGTTCTTTCAGATAGCGCAACCCCCAGAAGAAAAGACCGGCGAGAATAGCGATGCCGAAAATACCGGACGCCCAATCGTTCTTCGTCTCCGGTTTCGACTCGCCGGTGTTGACGATGATCGTCGCCGGGGCGCCTGCCACACTCCCGGATGGCTCCGGGGAGGGGGACGCCGGGGTCACGGTTTGCACGTCCACCGGCAAGGTGAGCGTGATCACCTGCGGCTTGCCGCCGACGACCGGCGCGATGATCACCGTCTGCTTCACGACATCGTCGCCGGAGGTCGCGTAGCCGACCGCCTGTGCTCTGCCGAGAGCGATGTTTTCGAAGCGCACCGAACCGTTGTCGTTCGTACTCAAGCCGTACTGTAGCGGTTCACCCTTGCCGGCTGTCAGACGAACGACGCCCCGCGCGGCGGGCTGACCGTTCTTGGACTTCAGTTCGATAATCACGGCCTGCAACTGGTCGAACGCGTCCGCCTTGATCTGTACCTTGCTGTTGTTCTTGATCTGTCCCACCGAACGCGTCGCGACCAGACCGTTCACTTCGTCCAGGATCTCGATGCCGTCGATGTCGGAAGTCACTTCGACCGGGAGCGTATTCTGCCCCGGCTTGATCTCGATGCCCTCGCCCTTTCTGCCGTTCTTGACCGGGTAGCACAGATACGAACCGGGGCGGCTGAAGACCAGCGTGAACTTGATGATTTTCGCGGGTTTTGCGGCACCATTCTTCGCCGGTCCGGGGGGCGACGCTGGCTTCTGCGCGCCAACCGGTCCGCACAGCAATGCGCCGACCAGAAGCATCGGAACCGCCATCCGCGCCGCGGAAATCGTGCGACGGACGCCCCCGAGGAAACATTTATACCGAGACAACATCATTCGTGATTCAAACTTCCTGTCCAACCCTCATTCTGTAATATACGGCGCGCTTCGGGCAAAGCGTCCCGTATTTCTGTAGCAATTGTACCGACTGCGCCCTGTTTTTTCTCGCAGATCTCGCCCGCGAGTGCGTGGAGGAGCGCGCCGATCCGGGCGGCATCGGGCGCGGAAAGCGTGTTCTCTCGGTCCGCGAGCAAGGCAGCCAGAACACCGGTCAACACGTCGCCACTTCCGGCGGTGGCCAGAGAAACGCTGCCGTGCCGGTTGATATACAGATGATCGGCGTTTTCATACGTCGCAATCAGGGTGCTTGCCCCTTTAAGAAGCACCGTCGCCCTATACTTTTGCGCCGCCTCGCGGGCTGCTTCCGCCCGCTCCGCCTGTATCATTCGCGTTTCCTTGTTCAAAAGCCTTCCCGCCTCGCCGGGGTGTGGTGTCAGCAGGGTGTTCGCACCCGTCCGATGCGCGAAAACGTCTTCCCCGGCTTGCGCGAGGGCGTTCAATCCGTCGGCGTCGATGACCAGTGGCTTTTGTGCGGAAAGCTGGCTAACAAACGTTCGGACGAACGAGTTGGTTACTGTGTTCCCGCCCATGCCGGGTCCGAGTGCTACGGCATCGCATTTCTCGGCGAGGCGCAGAACCTTTTCCAGTGCGCCGTCCCCGCCGTGCGACCGTTCGGGCGTTTCCGGCAGGGCGTGCAACACCAGTTCCGGCGCGAGAACCGCCGCCGTATCGAGGACGCTCGCGGGCAGGGCGAGATGCACCAGACCCGCCCCGGCGCGGAGTGCGGAAAGTCCCGTCAGTGTCGCCGCGCCCGCCATTCCCGCCGCGCCCGCGATCACCAGAACCGTCCCGAACCGCCCCTTGTTGGCGTCGCGGCTTTGCACGCGGGGCGGTATTTTCGAACGCACCCAGGCGGGCGTTGTCAGGGTTGCCGTCGCCGTTTCGCGCAGAACATCGGCGGGGATGCCGACCGACGCGACCGTGACCTGCCCGGTATAGGTCGCGCCGGGATAAAAAAGCAAGCCGCGTTTCAGCCCGGCAAGGGTCACCGTGCGGTGCGCCAGAAACGCTTCCGCGCCGCCATCCTCCCCGGTATCGGCGTGTATGCCGCTGGGAATATCGCACGCGATCCGGCGCTTCCCGTGCGCGTTGCTCAAACCGATGACGCGTGCCAGCAGACCCTCTAGCGGCGGGCGGAACCCCGTGCCGACGATGCAGTCCACGAGGAGATCCGAATGGCGGATCGCGTCGCACATCCCGATGATGTTTTTTTCGCCGAGCACGGCGCTGACGTCGATACGCAACCGGAAGAACGCGGAAAAATGCGTTTGTGCGTCGCCGCGCAGATCGTCCGCCGTGCAACCGATCAGGAAGACGCGCAGGCGCACCCCAGCGTTGTGCAGATACCGCGCCGCGACAAAGCCGTCCCCGCCGTTGTTGCCCTTTCCGCAAAGGATCGTGACCGTCCTGCCGCGAACGTCGCCGCCGCCGAGTTCCTCGAAGCAAGCGTTCGCGAGCGCGATCCCCGCCGCCTCCATCATGCAGACGCCCGGGATGCCGTACTCCTCGATTGTGCGGCGATCACACTCGCGCATTTCGCCCGCGGTGAAAACGTTCATGTCGTGTTAGGATACCCGATGTTACGCCGACGTCGTATAGGAAAACCAGAAGAGCGGAACTAGGTAACGTGAATTCGGGTTAAGACAGGCTTTTCGATAAACTGGAGTTACCACACTTCACTTATCGGAAAGCCTATCCATGTCCATTTTACAAGACGACGCACTTCTTGCACTGTTCTGCTCGGTGGATGATTATTGCCGGACTCCGTTATCACCACGCGATCAACGCTTATTGTCTGGTAAAAGCCAGCGTAACCGCGCCCGCTCCTTATCCAAGAGCGAAATCATCACCCTCCTGGTTGCCTTTCATCTGAGCAAGTTCCGCGACTTCAAAGCCTTCTATCTCGGGTTCGTCTGTCTCCACTGGCGTGGCGCGTTCCCGAAACTGGTTAGCTATAGTCGCTTCATCGAATACATCCCCTCGGCACTCTTGTCACTCTTTTCCTACTTGCGCTCACTCTTCGGCAAATGCACCGGCATCACTTTCGCGGACTCTACCGCCCTTGCTGTCTGCGAGAACCCGCGCATCGAGCAGCATAGAGTTTTTCAGGGCACCGCCAGACGTGGGAAAACGAGCACGGGTTGGTTCTTCGGCTTCAAGCTACATCTGCTCGTCAACGACTGCGGCGAACTGCTCAACGTCACCCTCACGGCAGCAAATAAAGATGATCGCAAGCCGCTCCCCGATCTACTGGCGGGTGTATTCGGGAAGTTGATCGCGGATAAAGGCTACCTGTCACGGCACCTGTCCGAATCTCTGCGCGAACAAGGCGTTGAGATGGTCACGAAGGTACGTAAGAACATGGAGCAGCCGCGATTAACGGTCATGAATGCTTTCTTGCTTCGCAAGAGGGCGATAATTGAGTCTGTTATCGACCAACCCAAGAACATTTCCCAGGTAGAGCATACGAGACACCGCGCTTTCACGGGCTTCCTTTGGAACCTGGCTGCCGCCCTGATTGCTTACTGCCATCAGCCCAAGAAGCCATCGCTGAACTTACCAAAGTCAGGGACACCCCAGATCGCTTAACCCGAATTCACGTTAGGTAGTGTCCGCGGTCGAATGGGCCGTGTCAGGCAAACAAAAAACGCGCCTCGGAAATACCGTCCGTGACATCCGACAGGAACGTTTCCGCCGCGTCGACGGAAACTATCGCGGCGTTGTAGGCAAGGCAGAAATAAACCTGACTGTCCACTGTTTTGCCGAAGCACAGGTGCCCGGCGAGCGGGTGATGCAGAATCGGCATGCGGTACAGAACGTTTGGGGAGTGCGATACTGTAAAGGTCGCGCCGGAAATATCGTCCTCGCCGAGTGTTTCACCCGCGATCCGGGCTTGTAGGCGGTCCCATTCCCGCGCAATCGTAAGCACGCTTTTTCGGTCCACGTCGCGCAACACCGGCACCGCCAGTGCCCCACCTTCGCGGCGCGTTTCCACACCGAGATGCACGTACCGCTTGCGCCGGACTTCCGCGTCCCCGGTCTGCTGGGCGTTCACTTCGGGGAAGCGGGTCAAACCCGCCGCCGTCGCGCAGAGCACGAACGGCAGCAGGGTCAGCCTCTCGGGAACACCGGACACCGTTTCGCCGCGCCCGGTTTTGGCGAGGTAGCGCAACGCTTCGGAAACGTCGGCGGTGGCGACCGTATAGGCGTGTGGCGTGTCGCGCAGAGAGCGGGTGTGATGTTCGCCGAGCGCGAGTTCGAGCGGCGACAGCGTGTAAATGTCTTCGGGACCGGCGGGGATGTAAAGGGGCGGCGCGGCGAACGGTTCGGGCACCGACTCAGAAAGCGGGGCGGACACACCGCCGAGCACGGCGACCGGTTCGCCCGCCTCGATCGCTTCCCCCGCCAGGACACATTTCTTGGTCAGCACGCCGAACGCGGGCGACGGCACCACGAACAGCGCGTCCCCGGCGCGGAGCGTGACCAGCGCATCGCCGAGCATCACCGCCTGGCCGAGCGACTTTTCCCACCGTTCCACGGAAGCGACCAGCGGCGGCGATACGGACTCGGGCAGGAGATGGGCGGGAAGGGTGACGGTATGTTTCATTCTTTTTTGTCCTACCCGGACGGGGGCAACCGGGTACCCTCTGGGTGGTTGCATCGTTGGACCTGCGGTGCTCGGGAGTCTTGCTACACCGGACCCCGTGCTGTTTTCCCGCGATTCGCCGGTCCGTGGTTTCACACACTGTGTGAAAACACGGAACGGCGAATCGCGGGAAAGTCCACAGGAAAGCTAAACAACGTGAGTTCGGGATAAGACAGGCTTTCCGATAAACTAAAGTCGCCAAACCGAGTTTAAGGAAAGTCTGTCCATGCCCATTTTACAAGACGATGCGCTCCTTGCCCTGTTCTGCTCGGTGGATGATTTTTGCAGGGATTTCCTGCCGCGCCTCAGAGCCTGCCTTTTGCCCGACACAAAACGCCGCAACCG
>JACMMA010000422.1 GCA_014379275.1 Armatimonadota bacterium
GACGCGCCCGACGATGCCGACGACGGGCGGGTTCCCTCCTGCGAATCCCCGCCCCTGCTCCTTGTGACGGCGGCTCATTTCGCGGCTCGCGGCGGGAAAGGCGTTCTGGAGCGGAGCGTGCACACTGGCGATGTCGGCGTCGGTGATGGCTATTTTCGAGCGGTTGATGGGAGTTGGTTTGATGCTGATGGATTTGACCCGCGCCCGAAATTCGCCGGTGAATGGGTCGCGCACCATCCGTGAGGTGGCTATCGTGGCGATAGGGCGGAATTCCTGTTGGTGTAAGAGGTAACGTAGCGCCTGCACACCGGACATACGCTTCGCCATTTACAGTTCGGCGAGGGCATTCCATGAGATGGGATCGAAGGCGAACGTTTTCTTGTGCGGAAACGGTCCTTCGCTACGGCGTGGCGGCGCGGAATTGGCGTAGATGTCGGTGAAATTGTGGTGACGAACCGTGCAGATGAGTTGATGGCGGCGCCCGTACGTGCGGACGATACGGGATTTGCCGCGACATTTCGGACAGCTCAAGAGTTGCGGGTCGGGCTTCGGTTCCGGGATCGGGTAGCCGCACTGGACTCGGTTGCAGGGGGGGCAGTAGTAGGGTTGTCTCTCATTGCGGACGCCATATTTCTGTAGTCGGGTGCTGGCACACTTCTCACAAATGGGTGGATTTTCACGGACGACCGTGTGTCGCGGCATGATTTTCCTTTCCGCCCGTTTCCACCGTCTTTCCGATGCCGGAGAGCGCGAGCGGAGGCAGTAATGTGCGTTCGTTGTACGTCAGGAGGGGTAGCGAATTGTCACTTTTTGTTTGGTCGTCTGGCGCCGGAACCGCGTCGGCGTGCGCCCCGTATTTGAGCGGATACGGCGATGACGGTCGGACCGCATCAGTGGGTGACCGGCGAGAAGGGTAGGAGGATATACGATGCAAAACGCGGTGCAAGTATTCAAAGGCTCGATCAACGATGTTCAGGATGTTATTAATGAGTGGGCGCAACGCACTCAGGCGACGATTCTCAATACGTCGATGTGTTACGACGAGGGGGCGGGGTTGGGGTACGTGTTCGTGATCGTCGTTTATGCTCCATACGCACGCTGAGGGATATACAATCTGCCGCTCTGAGGACCCACCTGGCGGGCGGCGAAACACGAAGGGGCTTCTCACCATATTCTTTGCCGATACGGATCGGTCGTCCGAAGAATCTCCGCCGTTGACTCCCCGGACGACCTGTCATCGCCTATTTTTGCGGCGCGGTATACGTGGTGCGGAGCCAGTATTGCGGTCGCGGATTCGCCGCGGGTGTGCTGTAGGTGCGCATTCGCATCGTGTACCAGCCATTCTGCGATGCGGTCGCCGTGAAGGTGGCTCCCTGCGCGGTGTTCGAGTAGTAGTCCCTGCCGGTGACTACCGCACCCGTCGTGCCGAGCAGATCCACCCGTATTCGCGTGGACGGCGTCCAACTCGTGGTCGTGTAGAAGAGTGAACCGGTGATCGGCTTGCCCTCCTGTACGTAAATGCGTCCCACCGTGACATCCTGGGTGGTGTCAGCGGGCTTGATGTCGAGGTCGTCGGCGCCGGCGAACTCCTGCGTGACCGCGAGTTGCGGCGTAGCAAACGTCCCGTCGCCGTTGTATAGCCGCGAGTAGGCGACATAGCCGTTCCCCGCATTGTTGCGCGGAATCGTGATCGTCACCTGCCCGGAACCGTTGGTGAAAATGTCCGGTTTGTTGCCGGTGAAGTCGTGCAGTTGAACATTCGCGCCGAAGCCAGTTTGCACCGTGATCGTACGCTCCGAGGAGCCGTTATCGCTCAATCCGACCAACAGTCGCGCGCCCCCGGTCCGTTCGTAGGCGAAAACGTCGCCGTCTTTCCACCGCTGCTGATTGCCCCCTGCCGCCAGCTTCTCGTGGATCCAGACCAGATTATTGATGCGGTCTTTGAGGTTATAGCCGTCGGTTGCCCAGTCCTTGTAGAAGACACAGGGGTAGCCTTCCGATGTCAGGATATAGGCGTAGGCGAGCATCTTGTTTTGCGTGATCGCGGAGTCGCGGTCGGTGTCGTGGTTCTCGACCCAGGTCACCGCACCGCCCGGATTAATCCCGGCGAGTCCGGCGTGATCGAGGCGGCTCATGTCGTAGAAGCCGCCGGAGTTACACATGCTCTTCAGTTCGTCGCGGAGCGGGAAGTCGAACGCCGAGGAGCGGTTCTGCATGCCGTTCGACACCCAGTTACTGACGGCGCCGAGGTTGCCGTCGTAGTATTCCCCGACGGAGAACTTGCCCGCCATCGCGCCATAGCCCAGATAGCCGCGCAGGAAGTCGGTTGATATCCCCTTCACGTAGTCGAAGCGGTAGCCCTGGATGTCGAGGGCTTTGGTCATCCAGTCCCCTGATTTCTGAAGCCCGTCGAACATATAGGAAACCGAGTAGCCTTGCGGGCGTGCGCCGTTGATGTGGGCGATGTCGCGTCCGAATTGCGAGTCGTCGTTGGGGACATTCGGATCCTGCGGGACGTTCGGGTGAAAATCGAACGTCCCCTTCTGGAACCGCCCCTGTCCATTAGCACCATACGCGTTCCGGTACTGGAAACTATAGTTGCCGGGGTCGCCGTTTCGGTGGTTGAGAACCATGTCCACGTAAACGTCCAGACCGTTCGCCCGCATCATCGCGACCGACTTTTGCAGTTGTTCGCGATTCCCGAACCGGGTCGGGAACGTGAATAACTGGTCTTTCGACCCCATGTCGTAATCATCGAACGGGTCGTAGCCCATCGAATAGCCGCCGGCTGCCCCCTTGTTGACGGGCGGAATCCAGACGGCGGTAAATCCAGCGAGCTTGATTTCGTTCGCTTTAAGCGACAGATTATCCCACCACCACGGCGCGGCACTGTTCCCAGCGGCGGGCGATGGCACGTCCCAGTAGAAACCTTGCATCAACACGCCGGCTTCGGCAGAAGCAGCGACTGTTAACATCGCAATGGTTGCGAATGCCACAGAGAACGGGCGGCGGACACGGCGTCCAAAAGTGCTTTCGAAACAGGAAGCAAAGATAGTCACAGGCAGAAACCTCTCTTCAATGAGTTTTTCACCCAACCGGTTGGGTAGATAGTATGATTACACCTTACATCGTGCCAGGGTATTTTGTCAAGTGTTTTTCTCGAATCAATGTGACGCGGTTCTTCAGAGGCACGTATCTTGCGGCCGTCGGATCGCGGTGATATACTCCCCTTCGTGCTTGGAACCAACCCGGTTTCGCACA
>JACMMA010000061.1 GCA_014379275.1 Armatimonadota bacterium
AAGTCGGCGGGCAGGAAGAGGTCATCGGTGTTATTCGTGATGCCATCGAACTGCCGCTGGTGTATCCCGAACTATACGAGAAGTTCGGCAAGCGACCGCTCAAGGGAATCCTGCTGTATGGTCCTCCGGGATGCGGCAAGACTCTTATCGGCAAGGCGACGGCGTACAACCTGACCAAAGAGTACAACGAGCGCACCGGCGAGAACGTGAAGGAATACTTCATGTACATCAACGGTCCGAAGATTCTGAACATGTGGCTCGGCGAGTCCGAGCGACAGGTGCGGGAAATCTTCTCCACGGCGCGCGAAAAGGCGAAAGAGGGCTATCTGGTCTTCATCTTCATCGATGAGGCGGAATCCATCCTTCGTACCCGAAACAGCGGACGGTTCACGAACATCTCGAACACCGTGGTGCCACAGTTCTGCGCGGAAATGGACGGGCTGGTGTCGTCCGAGAACATCGTGGTCATGCTGACCTCGAACCGACCGGACTATATCGACCCGGCGATCCTGCGACCGGAGCGCATCGACCGGCGCGTTCGGGTGAAGCGTCCGGACCGCAAGGCGGCGCGGGAAATCCTGGCGATCTACGTCAACGAGAACATTCCGCTCGCCGCCGAGGAGTTGGCGAAGCACGATAACGATCCCGCGCGGACCGCGCAATCGCTGGTGGACGCTACCATCGCATATCTATGGCGCAAGGACGGCGAGACCGAATTCCTGGACGTGTTCCAGCGAAACGGCGGCACGCAACGGTTGTACTGGAAAGACCTGGTATCCGGTGCGCTCCTGTCGAGTCTGGTGGAACGGGCGAAGGACTTCGCGATCAAGCGCGCGATAGAAGCCAAACAGTTCGACAACGCCGGTATCACGGAAGCCGATCTGCAGAAAGCGGTGACGATGGAATACAAGGAGAACGAGATCTTCCCGAAATCCGACGCCGTGGAAGACTGGCTGATGCTGCTCGACCAGGCACCGGAAAACGTCGCGGACGTGAAGCCGATCCGCGCCGCGACCCGTGGACAGGGTTCGGCAAAGGCTCCGACCGGCGTGATCTAACCGCACCGGACGGGATATAATCATGGGCGGGGGTATTCCCCCGCCCATTTTTGTTTAGGAGGCGAAACGGATGCCGACACTTTTGGAACCGCCGCCGGTGACGACGCACAAGGACCTTGTCCACAGCAACGGTATGCGGGGGCGCGGCGCGGCCGGTTACGGCGCGTTACGTCCGGGGGAGGCGTTCGCCCTCTATGGCGTCTCGTTTGAAACCTTCCTTCGCCTGTCCAAAGAGTTGGAAGGTTCGCCCCGCCTCGCCTACGATGACCGGGTTCTGGAGTTGAGAATGCCGTCCGAAGCGCACGAAGAACTGAACCGGATTATCGCCTTACTCGTCGCGCTCGTTCTTGGCGAATGGAGAAGGGAAGTCCGTGACCTCGGCAGCATGACACATAAGGATGCGGCAACGGAACGCGGCTTTGAACCGGACACGTGTTTCTACGCCGTCGAAACCAGCGACAACGGCGGGACGCGCTCCGTCCCGCTCCTCGCTGTCGAGATGGAGGTCACGAACGACGCCGTGGACAAGATGCCGCTTTACGCCGCGTTCGGGATGCCGGAGGTGTGGCGTCTCGCGCTGTCTGGTACGGGCGAAGTGCGTGTACGATATTTCGTCCTTACCGACAGTAGCTACACGGAAGAAACCGAGAGTGTTGTGCTCGCGCCGCTCACGACCGAAACGCTACGCGGCTTTCTGTCCGCCCGCCTGACGGCGACGCAGGGGTTCGGCGACTGGATACACTCCGTTCAAGACTGGGCACGCCAGAACCGCCCCGAAGTAGCGGGGTAACGGGGCATGGCGGCAGAGCATTTGGCGACTATCGTTTGGGAGCGGACCGGGGAAACGTCCGACTTTTTGCGCGGCAAATACTCCCGCGAACACACGTGGTCGTTCGACGGCGGCGTGGTCGTGCCCGCGTCGCCGTCTCCGAGCGTGGTTCGGGTGCCGCACTCGAACCCGGCGAACGTCGATCCCGAGGAGGCGTTCGTCGCCGCTATCGCGAGCTGTCACATGCTCACGTTCGTGTATCTGGCGGGGCGCGCGGGAATCATCGTGGATGGGTATCAGGACAACGCCGTCGGGATCATGACGAAAAACGAAAAGGGAGTCGCGTGGGTCAGTACGGTAACCCTGTACCCGCGCGTCCGCTATGGCGGCGAGAACGCCCCGACCCACGCCGAAGAGTCTAGCTTACATCACGAGGCGCATGAGCAGTGCATTATCGCCAACTCGGTGCGTACCGAGATCGTCGTCGTCGCTTCAAACGGCTAACTGTTCCCGCGCAGTTTTCGCCATCGCCGCCCAGTCTTCGGTGCGCTCGACGACCACGGCCTCTTCCCACGGGCGCAACGCCTCGAACGTGCACAACTGGTTGATGAGCATGTCCAGACCCGCGAAATATTCGTGATTGCGCGTCTTCATATACTCCGCGATGTCGGCGGCTTTGCCGTCGATGTGAACCAATCGTACGTTCCGTTGATCTACACGCAACTGGTAGCGGTACGCGAGTTTCAGCGCGGAGCAGGCGAGGACGGTATGGCCGGGTTTACCTAAAGCGTCCGCGATGATTTCGCGTAGACGAGCGAGCCACGGGGCGCGGTCCTCGTCGGTGAGCGAAATGTGTCGCTTCATCTTGTCTTTGTTTTCCGGGGAGTGAAAGTCGTCGGCATCCAAAAATATTCCGCCGAGCAGTTTCGCCAGTTCCTGCCCGGTCTCGGTCTTCCCCGAACCCGACACACCCATCACGATAATCACCATAGTGTTTCCATCCTCTCCTTGACGGCATGCTGCCTTAATCAAGCCACCACGCGAAAACGTCGCTCCAGAGTATGTGTATGCCGGAAAGCAAGATAGCCCCGATAACACAAAACGTATCCGGCGCGGATAATTCTCTCATACCTATCTTGCGACCCGCGAATACCAAAGCAGGCGTTGCCATCTCGAGGCACAGAAGCATAGCCAGTGCTGTCAACCCGCTTTCCTCGTTTATCAGCCACTGATACAGGGCATCCTGCTTGCAAATCAGTCGCGGGTCGTCGAGCGAAGCGCGGGGCGGGTGCCCGAGTACCTGCTACGCACGGAACCACGCCGCGTACAGCGGTGCGAACAGCACAAAAGGCAGCGCGGTCGCCGTGAAAAAAACAGCGATCGTGACAACGTGGGGAAAGGCGGGGGCGGTTTTAACATCGCTTTGTCCGCCTAATACTCAAAGGTTTGTTTCACACATTCGCGCAGTTTGTCCAAGCCGGTTCGCGCTATCGAGAGCGGGTCCATGGTGCGCTCATACTCGGTGTTGAACAACTCCAGCGATAAATGTCCGTTGAATCCGCCTTCTTTCAATGTACGGAAGATGACCGAAAGGGGGGCTATGCCGTCGCCGGGGAAAACGCGGTCGGCGTCGGTGATGGTTTCGCGGGGAAGATAGGGGTAATCGTTGACGTGGAATACCTTGAACGCGTCGCCGCACGCGACATACCGCAAGGCATCTACAGCGGAGCCGCCCTTGTAGAAGTGATACACGTCGCCGAGGATACAGGCGTCCGGGTTGCCGCATTCCGTGGCGATCAGCAGGGCTTCGCCGAGGCGCGAGATGTTCTTGCTGAAACCCCATACCTCGACCATCGGGATCACCTGCTTGAGCTCGCCGAGCTTCAAAAGCGCGTCGTAGCGTTCCGCAACCGCCAGCAGATCGAGGGCCGGTGCGTCTTTCGTGTGTGCCCCCCAGGCGGGAGCCGCGATGCGCTTGCCGCCGATTTTCCCCACCAGCGACATCGCCGCCCTCGCATCTTGCATCCCCTGCAGCCGCCGTGCCTCGTCGTCCACCGCCCACTCGAAAAAGCCGATAGCCGATTCCACGGTCAGCCCCAGGTCGCGGATATGATCACGCAATGCCATCAGATCGCCGCCGCCCTTGCGATACGCTTCTATCTCGGAAACCCACGGCTCAATGGCTTCGTACCCCGCGGACGCGGCGATGTCTACCAGATCCCAGAGAGGCAAGTTGAATCCGCGCAGGGTGGACGTGTTCAGACAGTAGCGGAACGGCTCCTCAAAACTGTGATCTAACATGTCCGGAAGTGGCAGGGGGGATTCGTCGAGTGAGGGGAAGCCTTCGATGGGGGGCAAGTCGTTCTCGGATAAGGCGGTAGCCGGTTCACGCTCGACGGTGGTGATGGTGTTTATGGAAGAGTGCGACATAGTAGAGACGCTCCTTGCGGTTGCGATACATAAGATGAATATAACGAAATGTGGTTCTGTATAAGACACGATTTTTCCTGCTTTCGATGCGGAACGTGCTATATACTGTGCCTATGCATGCTGACTTAGAACCGCATTGGTTACAGGCCGAATCGTTGAAAGCTGATCTTTTAGCACGGGTGACCTCAATGCCGGAAGACGTGCGCCGGACGCCGCCGAAATCCGGGGAATGGTCGCCTCTGCAAGTCCTTTCCCACCTCCTGGTTGCCGAACGGTTCGTCACTGGTTTCGCTTCCGCGAAATCGGATAGCAAGGAGCGCCGCGCGAACCCGGTCGTGATCGGCTTGCTTTGCCGTGTGCTCCGTGCCGGCATCCCGCTCCCCGCGCCGGAAGTGATGGCACCGGGACTGACCCCGGTCTCGCTGGAAACGCTCGCGGCGGATTGGAACCAGGAGCGGGAAAAACTGCGGAACACGCTCGCGCAGCATTCTCCCGACGAGCCGTTCGGTCTGCACCCGATCTTCGGCGTGGTCACGACGCGTCAGACCGCCGGGATGCTCGCGGCGCATATGGTGTATCACGTGAAGCGGTTCCCGAAGGCGGCGCGGTAGGGACTTCGGTCTGATGTGTTCGTGCCGTTAAAATCACCCCGCTATGGGTACAATGCTGGCAGAAACCAGGCGGTGGCGCAACGTCGCGCGGGCGGGAAAGTGGAAAGGCAAGCGCGACAGACGAATGGTGCTTTTGCAAAAAGAATCAGGAACGCGGGTGGCATCCGTGACGAAGAACGAACCGGCGCGGCGGGTATGGCCCGACGCCGTAGTGTTGCGGGAAGTGCTTCAAAACCCGGCGCGTTTCCTCTGCCCGGAACTGGACCTGTGCTACGGTGCGGTCGCCGCCGACCGGAACGGATTCCCGCTGACTTTCACCGGGCGGTTCGCGGTCGTGTTTCGCCTGACGCTTCCCGGCGGCGTTTGCGTCGCGCTCCGCATCTTCACATCGCCCGACAACAGCTTCGGAGGTGACCGGGAGGCACGTAGCGAACGGCTTATGCGGTCGCTGACGCGGCTACAAGCAGAGATCGGCGATCTCCTGCCCCCGTTCGTTTACCTGCCACGCGCCGTACGGGTCGGGGAAACATGGTACCCGGCGCAGGTACTGCCCTGGGCGGAAGGCGAACCGTTCCTATCGTTTGTGACCAACAATCGCGACCGCGCCCCGGTTCTAAGAACCCTCGCCGCAACCCTGAACACAGCCGTGGATCGGTTGGAATCTATGGGCGCGGCGCACGGCGATCTTCAACACGACAATATTATGGTTTCGGAATCGGGGGAACGAGTGACGTTCGTGGATTACGACGCCCTGTACACGCCTGACCTTTCCGATTTCGCGCCACCCGCCGAACGGGGGCACCCGAATTACCAACACCCGCAACGCCGTGCCGCCGAATACGGTATCGGAATGGATCGGTTCCCGTTAACGGTGATCCGTTCTGGTTTGCTCCTCCTGGCGGACGCCCCGCACCTTTGGAAGCAGACGGGTGGCGACGCGAACGAAGGGGTGTTGTTTACCGCATCGGACTTCGCCGCGCCGGGCGTATCGCCCCTATGGGGAGCCGCAAAAGGATGGGCATCGCTCGACGCCGAACTCGCGGAGTCGCTCGCCGCCTTGCATGCGCGATGCGTCGCGGCTCCGTCAGCGACGACGAAAAGCGTCTCGCCCCTGCCTAATGACGCCGCGATCATCACTCCCAAACTGCGCCGCTACCCATCGCGGGTGACACCGACCTGCGACGAGGAGCAGACGCGACCGGTTTCCTATCTCGCCCCTCTCTATACTCTGGCGTTTCAGCGGGAGGAAGCGGCACACATCCACGCCTTACGTGCCTACCTGCTCATCGCTCCGCCGGTCGTCTGCATCGCCTGGCTGATGGCATGGGACTTCGGTGGTACCAAATGGCCTTTTCTCGCTTACTTGCTCGTCTTGCTGTCTGTCTTGCAGGTCACGTATCTCTACCTCGCCTGGGGGGTGAAGCGGCAACGCGACGCTCTGGACCTGGAATATGGGAAGCTGATGGAAGCAGAGCGGCAAAATAGCGAGCGTAAAAAACACTTGTCCGAACGGTTAGCCCGATGCAAAGCGAAGAACCTGCCCGAGCCGGATGCCTGGCACGAACGGGAGCATCTGCGTAAAGTCCTGTCGCATATCCCCCTCTCGCGCTCGATCGGCGAAATCGGGGTTTCCGCGCCGGTCGTGCGCGAGTTGCGCGGACGCGGGATCGGAACGGCGGCGCATCTATGGCAACGGCACGGGTTCCTGCCCGCCGGAACAGACGCCGCGCAGGCGTCACTTTTGCGAACGTGGCTCAGCGACCTAGAGGTACGGGAGCGGGAGCGATTCGCTAGGGAATACAACCCGGTTCTCGCGTTGGAGGAGCGGTTGGCGCGGATGACGAGGCAGTCCGAGAAGCGGGCGGCGCGTCTTGCCGAACTGGACGAGTGGCGGGCGTCGTTCCCGGATGCGTCGTTCGCTACGTTTCTGCGACGGCTGTTGCCGTCGCACCTGCGCTTCACGTCATCGAGGGTGTGACTGTCGCTGCGGAGGGAATACACTCCCCCCGTTATTTCGTTAGTCCACGTATTCGCGCAGATACGTCGCCGCCGCCGGGCAACGCAGTTTCTTGATCGCCTTCGCCTCGATCTGGCGGATACGCTCACGGGTAACGCGGAAATGACGACCGACCTCCTCCAATGTGTGCGGGCAACCTTCCGGCGTCAGACCGAACCGCAGTTTGAGGACGTCGCGCTCCCGGTCGGACAGTTCGTTCAATAGGCGTTCGATACGATCGCGGAGCATGGCGCGGCTGGCCATCTCGGGGAGTGCGGTGCTGTCTTCGTCCTGGACGAAGTCGGACAGGTGGGAATCATCTTCCTCACCGACCGGGGTTTCGAGCGAAAGCGGCTCGGGGGCGATGCGCATGATTTCCGAAACACGCTCGACCGTTGTCCCCATGGCACTGGCGAGTTCGTCCAGAGTCGGCTCGCGTCCCAACTCTTGCAGGAGCGAGGAAGAAAGTTTGACCAGGCGATTGATGGTCTCGACCATGTGGACCGGAATCCGGATTGTACGTCCTTGATCCGCAATGGCGCGGGTGATCGCCTGACGGATCCACCACGTCGCGTAGGTAGAGAATTTCCATCCCTTGCGGTAATCGAACTTTTCTACGGCCCGGATCAAGCCGATGTTGCCTTCTTGAATCAGATCGGGAAAACTCATGCCGCGCCCGCTATATCGTTTGGCAATCGAGACGACCAATCGCAGGTTCGCCTGGGTGAGAATACGCTTCGCATGTTCGTCACCGCGTTCGATACGTTTGGCGAGGCGTACCTCCTGATCCATCGTCAGCAGATGCGTTTTGCCGATCTCGCGTAGCCACATGCGCACCGAATCATCGACGCCGCCGCCGGTCGCTACAGGAGCAGGACTGGAAAAATCATCGCCGGATGGCGCGGACGCGGGCGTGTCCAGAACCAAACCGCCGCCCGTGCGCCCGTCTCCGCCGCCGACGCGCAGGGAGGGCATCGTTTCCGCGAGGACCGCCAAGGGATCGTTGTTATTGGCGACGCGCTCGGTGGGAGCGTCGGCGACCGGGGCGCGATGCGTGCGCCGACGGGAAACTTGCCCGCCGCGAACCAGAGCGGAAAGATACTCGTCTTCCTCGACCTCATCGTCGTCGTATTCCGCGTCGGCATCTTCTTCACCCGTGGTGCGCTCTATAACACGGATGCCTTCGGTTTCCAACACCGCCAGTGGATCATCGAAACGTCCGGCGGGAGGAATCGGAGGTCCCGGCGGTGCCGGGGCAATCCTGTGGGTCGGGGGAAGGGAAGCAGGCAGGAAACCTGCTTTACCCTTGTTGCGTAAATTGCTATCGGCAATTTCGTTCAACGTCGCTGTTTGCATACTTTGCGTTTGCTCTCGCACCGCGGTTATCACGCCGAGTACTCCTAAGGGTCCCCGGGGCGCGTCGGAACGCGGTGTCGCATTTCTCACGTCGGTGACAATTTCGCAGCGGCTTGTTCGTCAGGAACCTTTGGAACCGCTATCCCCGGTGGGGGCACGCTTCAAGGCTTCCATACTATTCTGCCACTGCCGAAGTAGTTCTTCTTCCGACGCCCCGCTTTTTCCTTCTTGTCCGGCGATAACTTTATTCTGTTTTTGCGCGGAACGGTTTTCCTCGATCTGTTGCGACAGGTTCCGGGCTTGCCGCTTGCCCTGTCGCTCGACGAGGTAAAGCAAACAATCGTCGATCGCTTGCAGGCTCAGCGGCTCTTCATCATCGCTCAGGAGGAGGTTGTCGGCGAACTCGGCGAGTTCCGGGTCGCGCTCGGCGGCGCGGTTGATGGCTTCGGCAGGCAGCTGACCGGACCCCATTAAGGGAAGGGTCCGGTCCACGAGCATCACGGCGCGGGCGTCGGAAAACAAGGTCGGGCGGACGCGGTCCTGCACGACCTGTGTCCATTCCTCGGAAAAGAAGGCGCGGAGCACGGTGCGCTCCGCTTTGGGGTCCGCGGTCGCGTCGGGGGCGATCACCGGGGGCGGCTCCTGCGGGGCGTTCCAGCGTCGGTTATTATTATAGCCGTTCGGGAACGTGCCGCGCCCGTTGCCGTCCTGACGCGGCGCGTAGTTGTTGCTGTAGCCGTTGTTGGCCCGAGATTGACCGTAGTTATTTCGCGGCGGGAGCGGATTATTTAGAATGTCCGGCGTAGAGGTGCCGCCGAACCGGAGCCGTCGCAGTTCACCACGTAGCGATTCCTCGACATGGACGCTGCCGCGCTCCCAGGACGGGTGATACCGGGCGATCTTCTGGATCAGCCGGTCCTGCTCCATGGACGAGCGCACTTCGGCGA
>JACMMA010000423.1 GCA_014379275.1 Armatimonadota bacterium
GCTAACGTGAATCGAGCGTTCCAACTAATCTGCAGGATTGCCACGCGCCGCGTCTCTGCCGGAGGAACCAAGTCCCCCGACGCGCAACAGGTAGTTCTCGGCGGCGGTCTGAACGACTCTCCACCGGGCAGAGGGATCGGGTCGTGGATTGGATCGGGCAAATCGGGACAAAAGTGATTTGACTTCGGTCTGGACGGGTTTCCCGTACATCGCCTCTCGCTCGAACCAGCGGATCAACACGGCAAGAAAAGCAATATCCGTATCAGTGAAGTAGCTCCGCCCGGATTTCATACGTCTCATTAACCCTCCCTTCAATTCGGAGAACAGAGTGCGATTTTGGTGTTCGTTGAAAGTTGGGAGGTCACTGTCCTGATAAAGGGGTAGAGATGTCACGAGGCGGGATTTCGCATCCTGACCGAAACCGCCGAACTGTAACGCCTCGATCAACACGGCGGCGGGTGGAACTATGGGACCGTTCGTGAGCAGAAAAGCAAGACTGCGTTGCCTGTGTTCTTTTTTTGCCTTAAAACCAATGACCAGAAAAAGAAGGCTGTGGGCAACACAAAAAATTGCAGGCGCATAATTGGGAGCCTCCATCCCTATGGCAAGCATAAATAGAACCATCAACAGTGGTGCGACACTCAGCGCACCCAGTGACGCTGTAGTCAAAGGCAGCAACCATCGATTGCGACGACCGCGGTCTTGCTCCTCGATTTCCCACAAACGGCAAAGAAATTCGATTGCCGCGTCGCTTCGCAAGCCATTTTCGACGGACTTCGGCACGGCTAACAATTGCCGCTTCGCTCCCAATTCGTCCACAATCTGCAACCAACCCGCCTGCTCCTTCGGTGACAGCGTACCTTGGTCGGCGGATCGGACGGCTTGCAACGGTTGTTTCTACTCAGCCATCCCGAGTGGCAGGAAATCGGTGTCCCATTTCGGTTTCGGGACGCTGGCGATGTGTGCGCGAATGTCGGCGTCGGACAGGGCGAGCGTGCCTTTCGCGCCGCCGTCCGATGTGACGGAGTCGAGGCGCACCGGCACGATCTGCCCGGTGAGTTCCTTAGGTCCCGCGAATTCGACCGCGACGTAGTTCGTCGTGTGCCCGGTTAGTACACCGTCACCGTTGCCCTGCTTGCCTTCCACCAGTACGCCCATCGTTTCGCCGACGTAGCGCGCGGTGAACAGCCGGTTCGTTTCGTCCACGACCGCTTGCAACTCCTTGCGGCGAACCTGCTTCTCGTCCTGCGGCACGTCGTCTCTCTGCGTTTCGGCGCGGGTGCGCGGGCGCGGCGAGTACGGGAAACAATGCGTGCGCTGGAACGAAACGTCGCGGGCGAACTGGAGCGTGTTTTCGTGCATTTCGCGCGACTCGCCGGGATAGGCGACGATCAGGTCGGTCGTGATCGCGACGTCGGGTACCTGTTCGCGCAGTCGCCGCACCAGATCTTTGTAAAACTCCGTGGTGTACGGGCGGTTCATGGCGCGCAGAATCGTATCGTCGCCGGACTGACACGACAGGTGCAGGTGCGGGCAAAGGTTCGGGTGCGACGCGAACGTGTCAATCAGCGCGTCGGTAATTTCGATGGGCTGGATACTCGACAGACGGACACGGGCGACCTGCGGCACGTCGGCGATACGCAGGAGCAGTTCGGCGAGGTCGGGTCCCCCGGAACCGGTGCTTTCCCCGTACGCGCCGACACAAACCCCGGTGACAATGACCTCTTTCGTCCCCGACGCCGCGATGCGCTCGGCTTCGTCGACCACCTCCTGCCACGGGCGCGACTCCAGCACCTTGCGCGTATACGGGATCGAACAAAATCCACAGAAATGCTCGCAACCGTCCTGCACCTTGAGTACTGCGCGGGTGCGGTGTCCGCGCTCCGGCAGTTTCGCGGCGGGTGACGACGAGTACGAGAGCAGATCCGGCTTGAACGCCATCACCTTCTCGAATACCTGCATCTTCTGATCGTTCGCAACGAGCACCGTCGCGCCGTCCACGATCTCGCCCGCGTCGATGACCATCTGCGAGTGGCAACCGGTCATGGCGACCACGGCATCCGGGTTGGTGCGCGACGCCTTGCGGGCGAGGTAGCGACTTTTCTTGTCCGCCGATGCCGTGACCGAGCAGGAGTTGATCACGTACACGTCGGCGGGCGCGTCGAAATCGGTGAGAGTGAAGCCCGCCCGCGCGAAGTCCTCGGCGATGCGTTCGGTTTCGTACTGGTTGACCTTGCAACCCAGAGTTGTCAGCGCGGCGACCGGCATAAAGAGATTCGGCTTTCTAAAAATGAACTAGCCGTGTATTTTATCCCACCACCGCCGGAACCGCCTCCGCAAGAAGAAAAGCGGTCGCCGCGTTGTCTCATATACACATGCACCAGCAACGACGACTATCATGCAGCACCACAGCGGAAACATGATAAATGCGGTGCACAATCTTTCTATCAAAGGTCCGCTCGCGTAAACCGGTGCGGGGGGTATAGGCTCTTTATTCAGCGCGGGATCATAAAACCAGGCAGGTTGATCGAACTGTCGCTTGAAGGAAATTTGCGTTTGGTCGTCGATGCAGTCCGGGGCGTTCTTGGGGTAGTTTTTGTAGAGCCATAGGAGGTAATCGTACTCCGCGTCACCTGGCACGAATTTTTTGTACCCTATGCTGTGACCATGTACGTTGCGCCAAGTCACACGAACACAGAGTGCTTTGTCGTTAATACATGCCTGTCGCATCCAATAAAATGTTGCAGTGACGGGTCCCGGACCTTCCTCAATTACGTCTTTGCGCGGCATGATAGTTGAGATTATATCGCTTGGAAAGCGTGGGGTGGATGCGCATACTCGCCATAGGCGCATCGGTCTAGCCAGGAGAATACTGCAGGCGGTTGCCAAGTGTTTCACGGATGCGCCCCGTTCGATTATAATACTGTCGTATCGGCAAGAGAGGGTAATCTTATGTTTCACGGACTCCGGACGGTTGTTTATAACGTCGCCGATCTTGAAGCGGCGAAGGGGTGGTACGCCACAGTGCTCGGTGTCGCGCCGTATTTCGACGAGCCGTTCTACGTCGGGTTCAACGTCGGCGGGTGCGAGCTCGGTTTGCTACCGGCGGACGATTCCAGCACGGTTCCCGGTTCGGTAACGTATTGGGGCGTGTCATGCAGATGAATCGATGAACCGTTTGCTCTCACTCGGCGCTACGGAGCACGAAGCTATCCACGACGTCGGTGGGGGAATTCGGCTGGGTTCTGTCTACGATCGGTACGGAAATGTTGTCGGTATTATCTACAACCCGCATTTCAACCTGACCGGCACACCAGACCACGCCAGATAAGACGCACGACGAACCGAAATCCGGTAAACTGACGCCGTGACCCAACATAGCGTAATGCGCACCGAGTGGCGGTTGATTGATAAACGGAGGGTGCGCCTTTTTGTCGCGCCGCCCGAACCCGACCCGGATTCCGAAAGTCCGCTCAGTTTGCCGATCCTGTTTTCGCACGGCCTGGGTTGCTCCGGTCTCGTCTGGGAGCCGACGCTCAAGGAAATCTCGCGGCGGGGATTATGCTGCCCCAGCCTTGCGCCAGATATGCCGGGGTACGGTCGTTCCGAGGGCCCTCCGGGTATGCGCGCGTTCAATATCCCCGAACTCGCGGACTGGCTGGCGCGGCTCTTGGATCACGAGAGGATTGAACGCGCGCATCTTGTCGGCAACTCGCTCGGTTGTCAGATCGGGTTGGCATTCGCACGGAGGCATCCGCACCGCGTCGCAGGTATGGTACTTCAGGGCGGTACGACAGGAACGCGTATGGTACCGCCGTGGCGGTATGTGACCGGGCTGATTGTGGATGCGTTCAACGAGCCACTTTACTACAACTTCCGTCTGACAGGAATGTACGCCCAGATGGGGCTGCCACGTTATTTGCAGACCATTCGTTTTATGATGGAAGATGACGCGTTCACAGCGGCGGGTTCGGTGAAAGCCCCGACGCTGGTAATTCGCGGGGGGAAAGACGCGATCGTCGCCGACCGCATCGCACGGCTTCTGGCGGCGACGCTTCCCGATGGGA
>JACMMA010000424.1 GCA_014379275.1 Armatimonadota bacterium
AACACCATTCCCCGAAACGATTCGACCGGCAGGAGCGTACACAACAGCAGGCTATGGCAACACAACCCCTTCACGACGACATGGAAAAGGTGCTTTTCAGTGCGGACCAGATTCAGGAGCGGATCGCCGTTCTCGGTGCGGAAATAGCCCGCGATTATTCCGATAAAGAGCCGCATCTGGTTACGATCCTGAAAGGCTCGATCCCGTTTATCGCGGACCTGATGCGCGCGATCGACGTTCCGATGACTCTGGACGTTCTGGGCGTCTCGTCCTATGCGGGAACCCAATCATCCGGCGAAGTACGTCTTACGAAAGATTTAGACGACGCGATCGAGGGTCGTCATGTCATCGTCATTGAGGACATCATTGACACCGGGCTGACTCTTTCCTATGTGTTGCGCAATCTACGTCAGCGTATGCCTGCGTCCGTGAAGGTGGTGACGTTTCTCGATAAGCCGTCCGGGCGCGGTACACAGATCGAAGCGGATTATGTCGGGTTCACCATTCCCGGCGGCTTCGTCGTCGGCTATGGGTTGGACTGGAACCAGCGTTACCGCAACCTGCCCTATGTCGGCATCCTGAAGCGCGAAGTGTACGCCGGACCGTTTTAACAAGGAGTCTCGCCGTGCCAATACCCGCTTTTCGAGACGATGGCTGGCTCCCGGTCGGACATCACGCCGCGACCTGGGAGGAGATAACGGATCGATTCGGCGGCGAATTAGGAAGTCAACGATCTATACTCACCGCCTCGCTGATACAGTTTCGGGACGCGCTACGTGGGTTCGGTGTCAGTGGTACACTGGTCATTGACGGTAGTTACATTTCCTCGAAGCCTGACCCCAAAGATTTCGACGTTTTGTTAATAGGGGATAGTAATTTGCAAGAGCGCAAAGACCGGAAGCCATTGCTCGGCGACTTATTGGATGCGGAGAAAGCGGAGAAGGAACATGGCTACTCGTTGTTTTACACGACACTCGACTCGCCGGTTCTGCCTGTGCTACGTGATCTATAGAGCATGAGCAAGGAGTTAGTGCCGAAAGGCGTAGTGGAGGTAGTTATATGATTGAAGAGGGTTTGAATGTCGAAAACGAAAAGCATTTGGAATGGGCGATGAATCAGTTAGCGGTCATGGAATTAACGCTTGCTTCCCTTCGTGACGAACTCGGCGAGAAGAATCCTCGTCTCCTTGCCGCCGCGTCTCCCGCTTACGAACGCCGTATCGCCTCGTTGCAGAAAGAGATCGCCGCTTACCTTTATCGGCACCCGCCTGCTGTATCCGCCGTGATGAAGAGCAACAATTTTGCCGTGGCACGTAACCTCTCGCCAGAACAGCAAGAGTTGGCAGTGGCATCCACGAAGTTTGGCAGTGGCATCCACGAAGTAAGGAGTCTCGCCCGTGATTGAGTTTGCCGAACCGCGCGTCATTCGGACCGCGACCGAAAATGACATCGAACCGTTGCAGAAACATGTGCCGAAAGGCGACACAACGCTTCATGCCAGACGCTACGAAGAACAAAAAGGCGGCGATGTCACCTATCTGATCGCCGTGCAGGGCGATGTACCTGTCGGCCATGCACTCGTCAAGTGGAAGGGCGCGACCGACGAACCGATAGCCGGAAACCTTGCCGACCCGACGCCGGACGTCGAAGATTTATTCGTCCACGAAACACACCGCAACCGCCGGGTGGGTTCGCGCCTCTTAGAAACGGCGGAACGACTTGCCCGGGAACGCGAGTACAAACAGATAGGCTTGAGTTGCGGCGCGGAAAACACCGATGCGCGGGCGCTGTACACAGCGCGGGGCTATCTGGACAGCGGGATTGCGCCGTACACGCTCTCCGGCAAATACAAAGACGCGACCGGTGCCGAGCAGGAGTGGATGGAGCGTGATTGCACGTATTTCCTTTTGCCACTTGCCGAAGTAGCCGCCGCCACAGAAACGAACATGGAAAACAACAATACCAACACAGCGGCGGAAGAAACGCCGCAACAAACTACGCCTTCTGAAATGAACGTGCCGCCGAAGACACCGGAAAAGCCGGTTTCCGAGCAGGTGGTAGACTTCGCGTTCGGTGTTGCGCTAACGGCGGCGGAAGCCCTGGAAAAAGTCGTCCGCACCGCGCAGACGGAAGCACCGGGAGTTTGGGAGGCGCTTCAGGAGAAGGGACGCCCCGCCCGCCAGAAGTTAGTACAGTCGCTCCGTGAGGAGACGCGCGAAGAAACCGAAGCCGTAACGCAAGGCAAGGTGGAGGTGGACCCCACGGACGACGGCGGAGACGGCGAGGTCTTGCAACCGAAACCCATGGAACCCATTGTGCCGATCAAGCCGGCGCCGCGCCCGTTTGGTTTCGGTCGGCTGGGAAGCGTTAGCGCGGAGGACGAAATCAAAGCGTTGGAGGATCGAGTCAAAACGCTGGAACGCGAAGTCGTTAGCCCGCCTGCCCCGGTGCGGGGTGATGCGTCACTCGTGACCGAAGACGCCGTGAATGTGTCGGAGCAAACGTCCGCCGAGAAGGGCACCGCCCTGGTCGATTTCACGCCGGAGACTAGCCAGGGTGACGCCC
>JACMMA010000425.1 GCA_014379275.1 Armatimonadota bacterium
ATCAGATCACCGCGTATTATCTGGTATTGCTCGCGGTCGGTAATTTCGTGACGTGTCATCAAATGTGGGAAATCGCGCAGGACATCAAGGAAGGGCGGTTTGCTGCGTTTCTGTTGCGCCCGTTCGGCTACATGTCATACAACTATCTCGGTTTCCTGGCATGGCGCATCATGCGCACCCTGCTTTTCGTGCCCGTATTTTTCGCCGCGGCGTGGCTATTCCGCGACACACTCCAATTCGGCGACTACCGCCCGGACGGATATTTCTTCCTGGCGCTGGTGCTGGGGCATTTCGTTTCGTTCTTCACCACGTATCCGCTCGGACTGGTCGCGCTGTACGTCGTGGAAACGCGCTCGCTTTTCAACTTCTGGTATATCCCGCTGGTTATTTTCAACGGACAGGTCGCGCCGATCGCCATGTTCCCGGAATCCGCCCGCAAACTCGCCGAGCTCTTACCGTTTCGTTACACCGTCGCGTTCCCGACCGAGGTTTTTTTGGGGCGGATGAACACCGCACAGATACACGACGGGTTGCTCCACCAGGTCGGTTGGATCCTCGGCGGCTATGTTCTGTCGGTGCTACTGTGGCGCGGCGGGTTGAAACGGTTTACCGGGGTGGGATTATAACACCGCTCCTACCGCTTCACTTTAGCATTCGCCCCGGCGTTCTTCGCCGAGTCCTTCACGCCCGCGAAGGGATAGTCGCGCACCGTATCCCAGGCGATTCGCCCGAATATTCGCGTTTGCTCCGGCGTCAAGCCACTTTGTAGTGCGCTGACGGTGTCGACCGGGCTTTTGCCATAGATGCAGGAATAGTGCACCAGCGAAACGAGGTACGCCCCCTTCGGCGACAGGTGCAAATCATCGCTGAAACATTCTTTGAAAAAGTCGTTCATGCCGGGGACTTTCCCGGCTTCTATTTCAGTTTTCAGAGTGGCAAGTGCCACACCCGCGGGAACGATCCGGACTGACTTGCCCGCATATCCCTCTTTCTGGATTCGGGCCTGTACCGCCTCGGCGTAGCGCAGGAAGTTGGGTATCGCACCTTCCCATTTTCGGGCGGGGGCGACTCCGGCGAGTCCCTTAATGGCACCGTCCCCTTTGCTCCAGCTATCGCTGAGCGATTTATCGGGCCACTGCACATACAACCACGCCTGTATGTCGGGACTGTACTTGCGCGCTTCGTCGTAGAAGCGACGACTGTAATCGGCTTCGTTGGCGATGTCGCGCCCGTGCCCGGCGAACGGTTGCGTGAAAATGTGTGTGATCGGGGCGTGGATCAGAAACGCCTGCTCGACACGGTTATCGCCGAAGCCGCTACCGGGATGATTCCAGAGCCAATCCGTCGGTGCGCCGGGTATCGTGAAGCGGTGGAATTCTAACTGCTCGCCCGCCGATGCCGCGATCGGTTCCATCCAGGGCACCACGGTGTCGGTCAGGCTGTTTCCGATGTGGAATGTGGTCACGGTCTTCGCCGCCTTACCGGGGGTGCCGATACGGTACGCGGTTACAACCGGCACACTTCGAGTCAGGCCGGGTGCGAACGCTTGCGCGATCAGGATTCCGCTTTCCTTGATTTCGACCGATCCACTATAGACCGTTCCCGAATCCTCACGGGGCGCGTCGCCGTTCCATGAGTACCGGATCGTCGCGCCGGGCGTTGGCGTGGAAAGCGTAAGCCGGAAGGGTGCCGGGCGGACGCCGCCCCTTTCAGACAGCGTGACCGGCGCGACCTGTGCCGCCGTCCCTAAATCAATCCCGACATACTGCTGGTTGACTTCTTTCGCAGCGAACGTCGTTTCGGTTTTGCCGTCGAACGCGGCGTCGGGCGTTTTGCCGTCGCCCGGAACGGTGCTGAACGCGGTCCCGGTCATCTTACGGTCGCTGGAATGAAATTCGATTTCAGCGACCGCGGCTCCGGTGTTGGGTTCCGCCTCATATTTCAGAAAACTGTACAAAGGCTTTCCCGTCACCGCGACCTCGTTCCATTGTCCCTCGATGACGTCTTTTTCGATCCGGGCTAGTTCCTCGAAGTCGTTTGTCGCACTGGTGATGGAACCGGTGAATCGCCCCCCCTTCATTCCCGCCGCCTGACCGGGTGCGGGGAAAAACCGAATACGGGTCACGGGGGAATAACGGGTGGAAGCCGAATTACTCTGGGCGGCAAGTGGGCGGCACCCGGCGCAGATCAGGGCGACAACTCCCCCGGCATAGATCGTGGAAGAAAGTAACATTTGTCGGCGCGAAAAAGTCGTCATTGAAACTCCGTTTTACGAATTGCGAAAGTAGATTCGCTTCAGTATACCAGAAGCCTCGGAAGCCCTCCAACCCCCAATGCTGGGGGAGCCAGAAGGTTGCAGAATGGCAACTAGTATGCGGTCGAATACGACGCCCGCCCCTTCCCCTCTTGCTCCCCCAGCGTCGGGGGTTGGAGGGCTTACCCAAAAATTTCCGTTAAATATCCGCTCCGACGGAGGCTTCGGGTTCCATGGTACGCTTGCCGACACCTTCCCAGTCGCCGTCATGCTCGGCACGGGCGACCGACTCGACTTCTTTCGTGAGCAAGTCGCGGAGCATTTCATACGCGGCGCGCAGGGTCGGGTCGGTTTGCGGGTCGCGGGGATGGGGGGCATCTATAACGATGTCGGCGATGATCCGCCCTGGTCGTGCGGAAAGTAGCACGATTCGGTCGGATAACGTCAACGCCTCGTCCATGCCGTGGGTGACGAACACCACCGTTTTGCGCGTCGTTTCCCATACGGAGAGCAATTCCGACTGAAGCAGGGAGCGCGTTTGTGCGTCGAGCGCGCCGAACGGTTCGTCCATGAGCAGAACCTCCGGATCGGCGACCAGGGCGCGGGCTATCGCCGCCCGCTGGCGCATCCCCCCCGAAAGTTCGTGCGGGTATGCCCCCGCGAAGCGCGATAGATGGACCATTTTCAGCGCATCATCAGCGCGCGATTCGCGTTCCCGCTTGCCGACGCCGCGCATCTGCAGGCCGAACGAGACATTGTCACGCACACTACGCCAGGGGAACAGTGCCGGTTCCTGAAAGACCATTCCTACCCGACCAGACACGGCGACCCGACCGGTCGTCGGCGCGTCCAGCCCGGCGAGCATCGCCAGGAGCGTGGATTTCCCGCACCCGGACGGCCCGATCAGCGAAACGAACTGCCCGTCGGGTATCACGAGCGAGACCGACTCCAGAGCGACGATTCCCCCGGGATATTTCCGCCCGACCTCAGAGATGGTTATCGGCACAGTTGTCCCCCACCCCCCAATCCTGGAGGAGACGAAGGCGACGCCAGCGCGATATGCTCGCCCGACGAATCTTTCGCCCCCGCAGTTCCTCTGGCTCCCCCAGAATCGGGGGTGGGGGGCTTCCGGCAAGGCTTTGAATTACCCTCACGCCCCCTCCGTCCCCCAACGACGCGCGACGAGCCGTTCGAGCGGGGCGAACAGGACGC
Source organism: Armatimonadota bacterium (assembly GCA_014379275.1). Lineage (GTDB taxonomy): Bacteria > Armatimonadota > Armatimonadia > Armatimonadales > Armatimonadaceae > JACMIU01. Next base: position 3,467 of record JACMMA010000425.1, read on the forward strand.
GGTCTACCGCAAGCCCGAACAACAGAATGACGCCGATCATGCCGAGCACCATCGACATATCGTTCAGGTCGCGCCCGGTACTGAGCAAATGACCGACCCCCGCTTTGAGGCTCTGTGAAAGCAATTCCGCAGCCATCAGCGAACGCCACGCGAACGCCCAACCCTGACGCATTCCCGATAAAAACGCGGGTAGGATCGCGGGCAGCAAGACATAGATCCAGAGCTTGAGCCCGGTCGCGCCGAGGGTACGGGCGGCGCGCAGGGTGAGTGGCGACAAAGACCTCACTCCCGAGCGGACGGCGAGTATAACCGCGAAGAGCGAGCCCATCACAACCACGAATTGCACGGCGCGTTCGTTCAAACCGAACCAGATCAAGGCGAGCGGAAACCAGCAAATCGAGGGCAACGACTGCAAACCAACGACCGTGCTCCCGACCGTCTCATCCAGCCATTTGACGCGGGCGAGAAGCAGTCCCATCAGCGTGCCGAAAAACAGGGCGACGCCGTAACCGACGGCACCGCGCAGGGCGGACGTGCCGATCGCGGGTAAGAGAGTGCCGTCTTGCAACGCCGATTGGAGAAACAGCCAGACATCTTGCGGGGGCGGGAGCAGATACGGGGGCCAGATCTTTCGGGCCGCTAAAATCCACCAGCCCGCGAAAAGTACCGCATAGAACAGAACCTGCGGCGCGAACCGGCGTATGAAAGACGGATTGGCATTCTCCGGTGCGGTATTCGTGGCGCGTTTGGCACCGGGAGTAGTACCGCGCGCTAAACTCGGGTCAGCGACTATCATAACCGCTTCGGATAATACCATATATTCAGTCAGGTTTGTAGTGATTAACGGAATGACCCGACGATAGTGCCCGATTTTACGGTTTTGTGTTCCTCGGAACGTTCACCGTTCGGCGAACGATACGCCCTGCAGGATCGGCAAAACAATTTCGTATCGGGTGCAACCGGAGTCGTCTGTCATGTGTCCAAAATTCAAGAAGGAAGCCATGGTCCTGTTTGACATAATCGAGGCAAGCGCGGAAACAAGGACGAACCGGGACCGGACATGGCGCAAACAAACAAAACGATGACGGTAGCTACCTGGGTAGATAATCCTTTACAGATGGTGTTTGCGAACGCGACATCCACGCCTGCGCCGGCGGATTCATCCAAGCCGGCCCGGCGTCCGTTCGGCTTTTTCGGGACGAAGGATGACAAACCGGCGGACGTGGCGCCTGCCGGGCGTCCCGCGGATCCTGATTTTCTGCTGGTACGGGCGCACCTCGCGGGAGACTCGAAGGCGTTCGAAACGCTGTTCAAGAAGTACCAGACGCCGATCTTCAGCATGGTATGCCGGATGGTGCGCGGCGAGGACGCGTACGACATCACGCAAGACGTTTTTATCAAAGCCCTTCGCGCCATACCGTCGTTCCGCGGGGACAGCAAAGTTTCGACGTGGCTTTACACGATCGCCAGGCATACTTGCTTGAACCATATCCGCCACAAGAACGTTATAGAAGAAGAGTCGTGGCAAGAGTCGCAGGAGGATAACCCCAACTGCGAACCGATTGACTACGACATGAACGTTAGTAAGCTCGCCGAAGTGCGGGAACTACAACGCGTGGTGGACGAAGTACTGGCGACACTTCCTACCGAGGCACGAATGCTTTTGATCTTGCGTGATTTCGAGCAGCTTTCGTACGATGAAATCTCGCAAGTGACGGAACTTTCGATAGTGAATGTTAAATCAAAAATACACCGGGCACGACTGGTTTTCAAAAAACGATTCCAGCCGTTCCTTGATCTTTTAGAAGGGGGTATCGGACGATGAGCCATAATGGTTTTGCGTTCAAGAAGCCGTCGTCCCCGTCAAGCGACACGCTTGGTCGTGGTTTGCACGGAGAGACGGGGCAGACGGAAGGCAAGATGGAGTGCCGACACGCACAGGATATTCTGTCGGAATATATCGAGGGGAGTATCGATAACAAGCGGCGTCTGGCAGTCGCCGCTCATATAGCTGGCTGCCCTGCGTGTGCCCGCGAAGCGAAGGGACTGGAAACCCTGCTCGACTTCCTGCACGAACGGGTTCCGAGCCGTGAACCGGTCCTGGACATCTGGCACGAACTCGCGCCGAAGGTGCAGGAGGTCGTGGCGGAGCAACGGCTGGGATTCTTTCCGCGCTTGAAACTGCGTGTCGTGCGGCTGATCAATAACGTCGCCGTCGGCGCGATCTGGTTCACGCAAGCCGTGGCCTTCAACACCGAGCGTCGCATGCAAAAGTATCTGATCTCCGACCCATTCCAAACCGCGGAAGAAGGATAACATGGCGATGGTACGGCGAATCGGTGGCGCTCTGACATTGCTACTCGGGGCAGGTACGTCCGCGCTCGCACAGGGCGCGGCTCAGTTGCCTGCCGCAAGCAACTGGTGGTCCCTCACCGCCCATGTCATCATCGCACCCTGGGCGACGGTTCTGCTCCTGGTAGCGGGCTGCCTTCTGCTGTTTCTGGACCTCCTGACGCCGAAGACATGGGAATGGATGGGAACGATGGGCGTCATTGCGGTAGGGACCGTGTTCGCCGCGCATGTCACGGAAGGTACGGGGGGGTGGATCGGCATCGTTTTGATGCTCGCTGGGGTCGGTTTGCTATTACTAGAAACACACATATTCCCCGGTCAGGGTGTTGCGGCGATAGGGGGGTTGCTGCTTCTCTTTCTCGGTATGTTCTGGGCCTTGGGGGGCGGTAGCCATGCGGCACTCGCGCTACCGGTCTCGTCGGTACTGACGGTGGTAACGCTGGTCGCATTTTTTGCTTATCTGCCGAAGTCGCCACTCTGGAAACAGATCAGTCAGCAGATGCGTCAGCAGTCCGTGATCGGTCTCGCCGCTGTCGCGCATCAGAATCCCATGTTCCTTATCGGCAAGTCCGGTCTAGTGCTGACGCCGTTACGCCCATCCGGGGTGGCGGAGATAGCCGGAGCCCGGTTCGACGTCGTGACCGAGGGCGATTTTTTAGACGCCGGTGAGCCGATTCTGGTCACTCATGTCGAGGAGGGGCGGATCTTGGTCGAACGAACGACAGAGACCGTTCCCGCACAGGCCGTCAGCGCATAAGTCGCCGCGAACTCCTCGCCGATTCTTTCGCGACGCCGCTGAATATGCGCGGCGAGGAGTTCGCGGTGGCATGAAGCCGTGATGCGAGCCAGATGGATTTGCCGCTAATCCGCCGCCAGTTTTAGCGCGTTCATTGCCTTTGCGTAATCCGGCTCGGACGCGACTTCGCCGACTATCTCTTTGTACGTGATTCGTCCGTCTTTCCCCACGACAAACACCGCACGCGCGAGCAAGTGTAATTCTTTAAGGATCACTCCCCACGCCGCGCCCCACGCCAGGCTTTTGTAGTCGGAAAGCATCGTCAGGTTATTCACCCCCTCGGCGCCGCACCAGCGCTTTTGGGCGAATGGTAAATCTGCGGACACGACGTATACGGCGACAGGAGCACCCACGGGGAACGCCTTCAGTTCGTCGCTGAAACGCTTGGATTCGAGCGAACAAACCGACGTATCCACGGAGGGAACGACGACGAAGAGTCGCGCCTTGCCTTCCGAGTCGGCGAGAGGCATCACCGGGATAAGCCCCTGACCCGTAAGGGTTTCTTCCGGAGCTGCGTCTCCCACGACCAAGGCAGGTCCGACCAGCGTCATCGGCGCGCCTTTAAATGTCACCACACCGACGTGCTCGGTATCATTCTCGATCATAACTGTTTACCCCCAACAAAAATAAGCGGGCGAGGAATTCAATACCTCGCCCGCTTATAGTACCTGAGCCGCTCACCGTTCTATGTAGTGCGGCAACCCGAGCACGTTACGGAGTGCTGGGGGGAGTCGGAGGGGTCGGTGTCGTCGGCTCCGACGGAGTGGTCGGGGTGGTCGGCTCCGGCGGAGTAGTCGGTGCCGGATTGGACGGGGACGGGTCTGCCTGCGGTAACGAGGAAGAACCGGTCGCGGCGGTATCGGGCATCAGCACCGCGTCGATCACGTGAATCACACCGTTCGATGCTTCGATATCGGTCTTGATAACATTGGAACTGTTTATCATGACGGGCGCCGTGGTCTTGACGTTGAGTTGTTTGCCGTTGACCGTGGTAGGCATGGACGGGTTACTCATCCCCATGACATCCGCGGCCTTGATTTTTCCGGGAACGACGTGATACGTGAGAATGCCCACTAACTTTTCTTTGTTTTCCGGCTTCAGAAGATCTTCCAACGCTCCAGCGGGGAGTTTGGCGAACGCTTCGTTGGTCGGCGCGAAAACGGTGAACGGTCCCGGCCCCTTAAGCGTGTCTACCAGACCCGCTGCTTTGATCGCAGCGACAAGCGTGGAGAATTGCGGGTCGGACATAGCAACATCAACAATAGTGCCCGTTGCCGCTGACGCCGAGCCGCCCACACCGCCGGAATTATTCATCCCGGTAGAACCGCCCATCGGCTTGTCAACCATCATGCCCGTCGCGGTGATGCTACCAGGCTCGGCGTTAAATCCGGGGATATCATCGGTCAGCGAGGTCGTCGGCACGGAGTACATGGCTGCGACGAAGCTAAGCGGGCGCCCTACTTCTTTGACCTGGCGGCTGACATAGTCGGTATCAAGCCCGGTCTGGAAGGCGATATTGGCGATAGCCTTGAATTCCGCCTCGGAAAAGCCCTTCGCTTTGAAGCGATTGACTTCACGCTTGTCCGCATTGTAGAATGCCCAACGCGCCTTCATCAAGTCAGAACTCGCCATCCGGGTGTCCATATTCATGGTGCTGTTGTTAGACATCCCACCGGTGTTCATGCTTCCGTTGTTCATCGTGGACGTTTGCGCGAACGCCGAATCGGAGAGCGCAACCAGTGCGCAAAGCGCGACAGCGCTAGAGAATCGTTTCATTGGTTTTTTTATTCCTTTTACCGAGAAAGTGTTTTGTAGAGCCTGTGGTTTAATTCGCGGCGGCAGTACGCCACCTTTACCCGCAACGTCGTATATGTACCGTCTGTTCCCGGTCATTAAACATACTCGAGAGGTGCACGCAAAAAAAAACGCGGGAGAAGCCATCCCCACGCCATCCTTTTATCGAGAAACTCCTTTCTTCGAACCCGTCCGGGCATCTATCCATGTTTTTCGAAGCGCGACAGACTTAGTGCCTTTCTGGGTCACGTGCGGCGTTTCCCGGTCGCTGACTACCACCGTCTTTTCCCGCCCAGCGTTTCCTCGAAGACGGTATCGTAACGCTGGGTGCGGCGGGCTTGTAAGGACGGGGTTTCGACGCGCCTTTTCGGTGGATACGCCGCTCACAAGGAAGCGCATACCAGCAACGGAATCAGAGTTTAGGATGCGGCGATTCGCCTGACGCAGTTGGTACTGAGAGTGAATTTCTAGATTGATGTATACGCGGGTGCTACCTTCGTCGTTCGACAGTGCTGTTCCTGTACTGTCTGTTAGGATAACGGTTAGAAGGTATCGCCCGGCGGCGGGGCGGGCGGCAGTAGTTTGGTTTTTGCGATCAACGATTTGAGCCTTTCCATGGTTGGGGCGCCGAGCAGGACGACCCGTAGACCGCGTTTATTTCCTTCCGCCTCCACATCCGCGCCGCGTGAAACTGCCGCGTTTATCTCTTCGAGTGACTTTGGAAGCAGGTCCCGATACTCGACAGGCACGTCGCGGAGCGCGGGGTCGAAGTCCGGAGTGTAGAGTAGGAAAACGGTCGCGCCTTTCGGCAGGGACGCCAACGTCTGTCGGTAATCGTCGGAAAGATGCCCGTACGCGCGGAGCCAGTATCCGAGCCCCCATGAGCGTTCATTCAGTTCCTCCCAGGCGGGTCCGAAACTGAAGATTCGCGGACGCTCCGGGGGTTGGAACGCCCCGGAAAGTTCGGCGAGGGTGCGCCATGTGTCCACCGCACGAGGCAGTACAGCGGCGAAAGTGACGTGCGGGTCTTCCAATGACCTCTGCACCAGAGGGCGAAGGGCGAGACCGAAGCGGTTGAAGCGCGTGTAGCTGTCGGAAAGCCGCTTCCCGTTCCGGAAGTCCGCGGCGACCTGGGCGCGTAAGGGGTCTGCGCCCGGTGCCGCGCTGTGGATTATTCCGGGCGAAAGGGCGTAAGCCAGTCCCTCGTTCAAGGTTTCGCTGTTCAGCCCGGGTATCCCCTGCGTCGCCGCCGCGAGTGCGGGACCGTGGGGTTCGAGGAAGGCGTGAAACACCTCGTGCAGAAAGGGCGGGAACGCGTCCGCTTTGCGCGGGATTTCCAGCGTCAGCACGCCGCCGTTATAACCTCCCCCGATGTCGCTGTCGGCGGGGTTCGCGAACAAGTAAACCGGGAGACGGAGCGACTTCGCGCCGAACAACCGTGCGGCTTTCGTTGCGAACGCCGCCAGTTCCGGTCGCTTGCGTTCGATCTTCTCGACAAAACGCTCGCTCGGACCGGACTCGGACGCCATCATCTCCTCTATCCGTGGCGCGAACGCGGCGAAAACGCGGCGTTCGGTCGTCGCATCCACGGTTCCCAGTCGGGGGTCGGCGAGTGCGGCTTCCAGACCCTTGGGTGTATAGAAGATCGGCTCCAACGAGCCCCACCCTCGCCGACGACGGATCTCTGCATGCTCGGCCAGTAACGCCGTCTCTGCTTCCGTAAAAGGACCATGCGTTTTCTCCCAGTAGCGGCGGTACTGGGCGTGGCAGTACTCACTCCATCCAGAAAGC
>JACMMA010000426.1 GCA_014379275.1 Armatimonadota bacterium
GCTACGACTTCGTCAACAAGGACGCGGACCCGTTCGACGACCACGGTCACGGGACGCACGTCGCCGGGACGATCGCCGAGAGTACGAACAACAACGAGGGTGTGGCCGGTCTCGCCTACGAATCGACGATCATGCCGATCAAGGTCCTGGCCGCGAACGGTTCCGGCTACTCGTCCGATATCGCGGACGCGATCCGGTACGCCGCGGATAACGGCGCGAACGTCATTAACATGAGCCTCGGTTCCAACCAGCCGTCGTCCGTGATACAGAAGGCGTGTCAGTACGCGGCGAAAAAAGGCGTGACCATCGTCTGCGCGGCGGGCAACGGCTTCGGCGAACCGGTCGGCTATCCGGCGGCGTTCCCCGAATGTATCGCTATCTCGTCGGTCGGACCGAGCGGCAAGATCGCCACCTATTCGTCGTACGGTAAAGAGGTCGCGCTCGCGGCACCGGGCGGCGACATGATGGAATCGGGCAACGCGAAAGACGGCATCCTGCAGAACACGGTGATGACCGGCAAGGGCGACCGCGCGAAGGGCGACGATTACTACGCGTTCCAGGGCACCTCGATGGCGTCTCCGCACGCCGCCGCCGTCGCCGCGCTCATCGTATCGCAGGGCGTGAATGATCCGGCGCGGGTGCGCGACATCCTGACCAAATCCGCGACTCCGAACGGCGAACCGAACAAATACGGCGCGGGCATCCTGTCCGCCTCCGGCGCGGTTTCGCTGGCGAATGCGGTCGAGGGCGTCAAGCTGCGGCATATCCTGCTCTTCGGCGGGGCGTTCCTGCTGATGGCAATCGGACCGCGCCGCTCGTTCTGGACCCGCGCGGGAATGGCGGGCGCGCTCGGCGTCGGTTTCTTCGGCGCGGACGCCGCGGCGAGCGTATTCGGCGCGAATTCGCCGTGGAACCTGTTGACGTTCTCGGCGGTCCTCCCGGCGGTCGCGTATCTCGGCGCCCGTAAGAGCCTCGGTGCGGCAAAGATGACCGGCGCGTTCGCGCTCGGCGTCGCCGTCAACCTGTGGGCGGGCTGGCACAACGACCTGACCCCGTTCACGTCCTACGCGTTCGGTAGCGCGGCGACCCCGTGGACCCTGATGAACATGGGCGCGGCGTTCGTGATCGCCAACTTCGCAGGCTGGAAAGCGGTCAAACTTTCCGGCGGCACGGAGACGGTGGCGGCGAAGTAGAATACGGTTCTGCGAAAATAGAAACGCCCCGGCGATTGATTCGCCGGGGCGTTTTTTCGTGTTGGCACGGCGAAACAAGTGCTCCTGTGCCGACGAATCTGAAAAATGGTAGTTCTCCGGTAGCAATCAGCGGCGGTACGCGTCGTGGCGTCTCTTCGTTAGGGGACAAACAGTTGCAGATCGATGGCTTCCGCCAGTACCTTGTAGCTCCCATTCGCCGGGTGCAGGTGATCGGGACTCTCTGCTCTGGCAGATAGGCGAGAAGGGTCTTTCGCATCCCGTAATACGGCGTCGAAATCGATCACGGCGTCGAACTCCCCGCCGGAGCGGACCCACGCGTTGATCGCTTGGCGGTCGTCCTCCAA
>JACMMA010000427.1 GCA_014379275.1 Armatimonadota bacterium
AAATGGCCGCGAATTGAAAGGAAAACGTATGCAAATTATTTCGACTCCTCAGCGAGTCTCCCGTTTCGTTCTTGCGGTCGCGGCGGCCCTCCCGCTTCTGCTTTCCCCGATGGCGGCACTTGCGCAAGGCCCGGGCGGGGGTCAGGGTGGTCCGGGCGGCGGCTTCCAGATGACTCCCGAGATGCGGGCGAACATGGACAAGATGCGCAAGTTCCGCGAAAATAACAAACAGGTTTTCGCGCTCTCCCAGACGCTCCGTGCTTTCGACGACATGGAAACCGACCCGAAAACTAAGTTCACTCCCGCACAGGCGAAAACGATCCTCGCCGTCGTGAACAAGTGGAAAGGCAAGCCTTCCCTGACTAACGAGCAAGCGACACAGATCAACAAGGAACTGACCAAATCGCTTTCCCTTCCGCAGATCAAGAAACTGGCCGCGGCGGCGAACCGACGTGGCGGGTGGGGCGGCGGCGGTGGCCAGGGCGGGGGTGGAGGGCGTGGTGGCGGCGGTGCCGGTATTGGTGCGCAAGGGCGAATGGGGGGCGGACAGGGCGGTCCTGGTGGAGGCGGTGGTCGTCGAGCTGGCGGAGGCGGAAACTGGACAATGCCCGAACTGAAGCCGTTCAATCCGCTGAATCCGGAAACCGGATTTTCCCGCAACAAAGAGGTGGCCGTTCGCCGCATGAACGAAATGACCGCGATGCTCGCCGCCCGGGCGAATTCGAAGTAGTTACGTGCTTGGTGCCGGGTATGGAGGCTGTGCCGCCGGAGATGACGATCCGGCGGCCCGTGCGAACCTACCCTTGAAATCCGGCACCTAAAACTCAGAATCGAACCAAATGCAACCAATCATCACCGCGACGGATATGACCAAGACATATCAGATGGGTACGAACACGGTTCGCGCCTTGCGCGGCGTGTCGCTGATCATCGGGCGGGGCGAGTTCGTCGCGATCATGGGACCGTCAGGTTCCGGGAAGTCGACCTTTATGAACATGGTCGGTTGCCTTGACTCACCCTCCGAGGGATCGTATCTTTTGGACGGTATCGAAGTGGCGGGATTCGACGACGACGAACTCGCGCAGATCCGCTCGCGCAAAATAGGGTTTGTGTTCCAGACATTTAACCTGCTCCCGCGCACCTCCGCCCTGCATAACGTGGAGTTGCCCCTCCTGTATAATCTGGGGGCGACCCGCAACCGGACGGTCCGGGCGGAGAAAGCACTGAGCATGGTTGGCTTGCTGGAGCGGTCGGATCACACACCCGCCCAGCTTTCGGGGGGGCAGCAACAGCGTGTCGCCATCGCCCGCGCTCTGGTGAACGATCCTGCGCTCCTACTCGCCGACGAACCTACCGGCGCGCTCGACACCCGCACGGGCGAGGAGATCATGGCGATTTTCCAGCGGCTACATCGAATGGGAAAAACGGTGATCATCGTCACGCACGAACCGGACATCGCCCGGCATGCCGAGCGGGTGATTCGATTCAAGGATGGACGGATCGTCAGTGATACGCGGGTGGTTGAGCCGATCGACGCACAAACCGCCCTCGCCGCGATGGGAGATGAGGACGAAGAGTAGCGAGGCCGTTTCAGGACGCCGTTGACTCCTCGGTAAGTTTGCTTAACGCATCGTACGTGGCGTGCTTATACGCTTCGGAAAGCGTCGGGTAGTTATAGCACGTTTGTAAGAATAAATCCGCGCCTTGCTTCGCCAGCATCGCGGTGAGTCCGATATGTACCAGTTCCGATGCCTGTTCACCGATGATGTGGCATCCGATAAGTATCATCTCCGGCTTCTGGAACACCAATTTGAGGAAGCCATGCTCCTCGCCGATAATCTGGCCGCGTGCGTTCTGCGCGAAATAGGCGCGTCCGACGACCACAGGAATCCCTTTAGCGACGGCGTCCTCCTCGGTTTCGCCCGCCGCGGACGCTTCGGGAATGGTATAGATGCCGTACGGCAGTATCGGTGCCATGACTTGCCGGTGTCCCCTGTGGAACGCATGGCACATGGCTAACCGCCCTTGATCCATAGCCGCGGACGCCAGCGCGGGATTACCGATCACATCCCCCGCCGCGAATATGTGTGCTACGCTGGTACGGAACTGCGCGTCTACCGAGACTTGCCCGCGGTTATTTACGGCGACGCCGATTTCGTCCACGCCAAGTGTGTCGGTGTTGCCCGTCCGTCCTGCCGCAATCAGAATCGTTTCTCCCTCGATTTCGGTGCCGGATGCCAGGCGTAGCGTGTATCCGCCGTCTAACTTGCAGTTGGGGGATCCGACGACTTCGGAAACCATGTCCCCCATCACGAAGCGCACACCCAGATGTTCCATCCGGTTTTTTAGGACGGCGACCATTTCGTCGTCCAGGAAGGCGAGCAGTTGTGGGCGCGCTTCCAGAATGGATACTCTGGTTCCGAGTGCGGCAAAGATACACGCATACTCGCACCCGATAACCCCGCCTCCGACCACGATCAACGATTCCGGGATACGCTCCAGCGAGAGAATCTCGTCGGAATCGTAAACGCAGGCGTCTTCGAAAGGGTACGGTTCCGGGCGGAACGGGCGGCTTCCGGTAGCGATGAGAAACTGATCTGCGGTGATTATTTGGGCGTCGGTATTAACGCGAACGGAATGGGAATCGGTGAAACGTGCCGTTCCCTTGAACACCGTGATGCCATGCATGTGCAGGTTTGCCCCGATTCGCTTGCGCTCCGTTTCCTTCACCGCGCGTTCGCGGTGCAGAAAATCCTGCACGGTTGCCCTTTCCCGGAGATTGGCTTCGATGCCATACAGACCTCGCTGCCGGAACCCCGAAAGATACAGAGCAGTTTCGCGCAGGGTTTTCGAGGGAATCGTCCCGGTGTTCGCCGCGGCCCCGCCCAGGTGCGGCTCTTTTTCGATTAGCGCGACCCGTTTCCCGAAAGAAGCCGCCTGTACCGCACCTTGCTCTCCTGCCGGTCCGGACCCGATGACAATTAAGTCGTAATGATTCGCCGCTAGTGTCATATCGTCGCGCATGATCTCCCGCCTATGGATTCGCTAACACGGCAGGCAAATCCTGTGCTGAAACGCAGCACTTTCCCGTTGGACGCGATCAACCGGTTGGACGGCGAAAAGGGATCAAGGTTCGTCACACTGAACTCTGACGACGAATCCAACCGGGAGTACTATGTCATGGCGGGAGGTGATTCTATCGAAGCAGCATGCGGGAGTGACACACCGGCGCGTTTTTCGTTCAACGTTCGGGATGTTTTTGATGGAGAAGATTTTCGCGGCGGACAATTCCGAACCGCGATGGGGGGCACGTACGGTGTGGCATCCGGCGGACCTCGAAATTATCGAAGCGAGAACACCGTGGGGCATTCCAGAAAAGAATACGAGGTTAAAGTAGCGACAGCACGGAACCCGACCATGACCCTAGAGTTATGATCGGGTTCCGTGCTGTCGTATCAGGCGACTTTCGGGTTGCGGCGGCGGATGACAAAAATGCCAAGCGCGGCGATCAGAGTGGGTGCAAGCAACGATGCCGATCCCGCTTCCGGAACGGCGACGACACCCACGTTGCTGTTGTTGGGTGCGAAATCCGAAATCTGATTGTTATTGCCTGCGCCGACGCGGGGCCAGAGGTTCCAGGTGTATTGGCTCGGCGCGAGCCCCGTGCTAGGCAGTAGATTCGCGTCGATGCGGGCGGAAATCGTACTGCCATTGATGGTCGCAGTGCCCGGGGCGAGAGGCGTCGAGGACGGGGTCGCGCCGATAAGGTTTACCGCCCCACCGACAGGCCCGGCTAAATCCGAGCGCAGAACGACGACTGAATTGAAGATCACTTGATCCGCACCAATGGACGCGAATGGGGCGTTTGTTGCCCCCCCGCGGTTAAAGCCCCAGACGTAAAAAGCGCCCGGCGTGGTACGGATATCTCCGTTGAATGTAGCGGTTAGGTTAAATCCGGTGCCGTCGTAAATTACTTCAGACGATAAAACATCCAAATCACCGCCTTGCACACCTGTATAGGTAGCTAGGATATCGTTCGCCGGGTCCGTGATGCGGGCTTGCACGGCAGTTGAGACGCCGAGTAGAAGAGCGGTCGCCATAATCCCGAGGGTAAGTTTTCTGAACATAAGTTTGTTTTCCTTCTCGCGTCAATGACCGCGGCGACGCGTGCCGTATCTACCGGGGTGAGCAGGC
>JACMMA010000428.1 GCA_014379275.1 Armatimonadota bacterium
CCAGTGCAACCACCCGCAGGGCTTCCCCAAAGAATCGCCTGCGTGCCCGGGGTCCCTCACGGGCACGCCGCGCCTCCGTAGCCGGTCTGCGAGACACCGTCCCCGGCTGCTACCGCGATGCGTGGCGCGGTCACGGGAACAATATTTTGTGAACCAAGCCCCGCGTCGTTCGCGCCGCCGCCGCCAAATGTCGCGGGAATCGCCTCCACAGAAACTCCGAGGGAACGAGCTAGGGATTCCATTTTTGCCGTCGCGTTGCCTGGGTTGCGAGACATACGGATAAAAAACGTTCCCGCGTTATATTTTTTCGCGTTCACGGTGACGGGCTTTGTTGCCACGGAAAGGCGGTACTCATCCTGCAGGAATCGTATGGCAAGCATCGCGGCAGTATCGGTCGTGAACGGAATAACAAACACGGATGCCGTTTTCACATCGCCCGAAATCGCACCGGTGCGCTCAACTGATGCTGTTGCTTCTTCCGCAACAATCGAAAGGGGGCGCAGATTCGCACCGGGTATGAGGGATTTATCAAGTGCGAACGCTTCCAAGCCGTAGATCAAAGGCAGACTCCAGGCGGTTGTATCGTAGAACTCGTACTCTTCGGAGGGCTCGTTCTCGTTACGCTTTTCGTTCGTTTTGCGCTTCGCCATCTGCGCTTTGACGAACTCCGGTTCCATCGCCGTGTCACGTTCCAGCAGGGCGCGGGCGAGATGCCCCTGTGGTTGGGCATAATCAACTACCAGGGAACCCGCCGGGAACATCCGCGGAGTAGGTTTCTCTCCGGTCGATTCATAGGGGCGCGCCGAAGCCGTTTTCAATGGCGCAGTCAATGTTTTCACTTCGATTCCGAGGCGTAGCAGAAGTCCCGTCATCTCCTCGGCGCGTTCCGGATCGCGAGCGGATAAAAAGACAACCTGGCCGGTCTGCGATAATGCGGAACGTCGAAACGCCACGAAGTCGCGAACCAGGGCTTGACGATTTGACGCCGCGGATTGCGCGGTGGCAATCGCCGCCTCGAAATGGTGTGCCACGGCGTCGCGCAGCGTAGTCAAGGTGCCGTCATTTTTTTTCGTGACGAGGTTTCCGCCCCCATCCGTCTCATAGGTCATCCCGATCGCACCGCAGAGTGAAGAGAACGAATCGAGATAGCCGGGATAAAACAGGTCGTACGTTTCCCGGTTGACGTACGGCCATCCGTTTTTATCGAACGCCGTCCCGTTCGCCTTGCCGAAGGTGGCGGTCCATTTTTCCATGCGAACGCGGTCGACGTGCGGGTTGGTGGCCTGCGCGTTCGGCGGAAAGAAATACGTTTCCGGTTGCCCGTGCTGGTCCACGAAAACGTGCGGCAGCCATCGCAGAAACTCGCGGGTTTCCTGCCGGGTTTCCGGTTGGGATTGTGCGATTTTGTCGCGGTTCATGTCGAATCGATTGTGGTTGAACCGCCCCTGCATGGACCAGGGGGTTTCATTCTCGAACGCCCACGATTCCGCGCTCCCGGTCGCGAACGCGTTGAACGACACCACGAACCGTTCATGTCCGTCGGGATTGAATACCGGGTTGAGCAGAATCACGGCGTTGTCCAGAATATCCACAATCGCGGGCGATTCGCTCGCCGCGAGCGTATACAGCGTCGCCATCGCGGTTTCGAACGACGCGGTTTCGGAGCCATGGATGCAATGGTTGACCCAGATAATCGCGGGCGTGGATTTCACGAGGCGTTCCGCTTCCGATGCAGAAAGATTTCGACCGTCCGCGAGGCGCAGGTTCGCCGTTCGTATCTCATCAAGGCGGGCGATATTTTGTGGCGATGACACCGCGACAATTCGGAGCGGTCGTCCTTCCACCGACTTACCATATTCCCAAACGCGGGTCCGGTCTGGTGCCGCCCCCGTGATGGATAAAACAGCACGCTCCTGATCTCGATAGGTCGTGTGCCATGAACCGAGTGGGTACCCCAGCAATGCGTCTGGCTTTGGCACACCGCTTCGGTAGGGGATACGGTCGTAGAAGTCGTATTGCCCATCACGCACGCCCGTCTTTTTGACCGAATTCGCGATTTGTGCGGACGCGCTTTCCGCGAGGTCTGTTTGCGCGAACGCGGTGTTCGTCGCGAGAAGTCCGATACCAAGCCCAACGCTAACCCGTCGTAATTTGTGTCTTAAGCCCCTCGAAATAGTCAACCAGGTCATTTCCCTTCGCACCGTCTGTTACGCGCTTTATTAACTTTTGGAACGGAAATACCTGCAATCCGCCGTCGCCGAACGGGAAGACGACCGACGACTGGGCGTAGTCGTCCGCGAATCGCCACACGCCGGAAAGATTTCGGGACAGCGTTTCTCCGAGGTAACAGCCGGCATAGAAAACGGTAAGCTCTTTACCACGTTCAGGGGTCGTCGGGTCGGCGAACTTCTCATCGGACAAGCGAATCAGTGCTTCCAATGCCCACACAGATCGTTCGCTAAAATCGAGGCGAGACGCCATTTCGTCGTCCCCGGCGCGGACCTGCGCGACCAACGATTCGGCGTAATCACGCACGTTATTCTCGTCAAGTTTCATTCCGCGAGTAGTTTACCTTATAGGCGCGGAGAGATGAGGCGTAAGGTTTTTCTTTTCCGCTCCGCTTTTGCTTGTTTCGCGTGAGCAATACGGATGGTACGTTCTAGCAGAAGCTCGCGAAGTTCGACTTGTGAGCGTGCGTTTCTCACATGCCCGTCTAAGTATAGCACCGGGCGACACCTTTCGTCCGGTTTCGTTGCGTAAGCTACGACGACGCGTTCTGGATTTGCGATCTCATCTAATCGCAACCCGCTGAGTTCTCCACACCAAACAAAGGGACGATAGAAGGGTGTTTTCTGGTCTGCTACAGGAGTGATAAACCGGTAAATCCCTTTGCGCCCCGTGTCCGGTGGCAACGTTCCCTCATGCTCATCGGCATAAATCAGGAGTTGTATCCCCTCATTCTTAAGGTCGCTGGCAATGCTTGTGGCGTGCGTAACACGACGTGTGTGTAGCAACCCGGGAGCCAGAATCGCCGCGACGATAAAAAGAACCAGAAGGACAGCGGACCAGCACCCCAGGTTCCTTAGGTTAACCCGACCGATATAATGTTTCGCTTGTTTAAACATCCCGCCCGCGGAGCCCGCGATTATTCCCAGTACCCCACAGCCCCCGAACGCTAGTCGCACTATGGGTGAATCGTCGCCGCCTAGGAGTAGCCAACTTGCGGTGATGAGCCAACCGGTGAAGAAAAGCGCGACCACGTTCCACACATATTTCGGTACTTTTGGGTTCATCGCTTCCCTTTAGCGAGACGCATCACTTTCGCATTTACAGCATGGGCGAGGTGCGATCCCTGCTCCCGTAGCAGTATACTGAACCTCACCCGGTCGCGGATGATTTTGGCGTTCCCGTCCAGGAAAAAGGCGACACGTCCGTCCTGTCCCGGTGTTTCTCGGGAATACATAACGATCACTTTACCGGGTTCGCGGATGTCGGTGATTGATAATCCGCTCAATTCACCCTGCCGAATAAACGGCATGCCGGGAGGTTTTGTTGGGGGTTCTTTCCGTGTTTCCTTGCGCAGGAAGTCC
The DNA here is from genome assembly GCA_014379275.1 of Armatimonadota bacterium. Taxonomy (GTDB): domain Bacteria; phylum Armatimonadota; class Armatimonadia; order Armatimonadales; family Armatimonadaceae; genus JACMIU01. Next base: position 3,591 of record JACMMA010000428.1, read on the forward strand.
CTGTCATCGGCGGCACCATGTAGATTCGACGGCAAAATGCCACCATGCTCTACCGTGTAGTTGAGTATCGCCTCACCCTCACGTACTATTTCATAACGGACGTGTCCTTCGCGGTAAAAGTCTCGGACGCCGTTCAGAAATTCCACGCCGTAGCAGACCGGGAAACTGACCAGGATCACACCGACTGCCCAACCATACAGGCGTTTGCGGCACGACCATTCGTGAACCGACGAAATCTGTTGGCGGAGCCTCTGAGACAGTCCGCCGTGTGAATCCGCGAACAACCACAGACACCCACAAACTGCGAATGCGAGGCGCATCACCGGGGAGTCGTCGCCGCAGAACAGAAACCAGCCCGCCATAGTGAACCAAGCGAAAAAGAATATCGCGGCAAGCTTCCCCAGGAATGTGGGCAGTTTCCGGTTCATGGCTTGCCTTTGGCGCGGATTTCCGAACTCGTTGCCTCGGCCGCCGTCTGCCGCAAGAGTGTTTGGAAATCTGGCTCGGGTATGCATTTAACCTTTTCGTCGAGGAACGCCACATAGCGATACCGCGAACCGTTCGCGAGCGTTTCTTGCCAGTGGGAGTAGGCGAGAACGGTGGTACTGTTCCTCCCGGAGAGGGCAGGGTATTTCGAAATCGGTTTCCCTAAGACAGCCGGGTTGATCACGAAAACCCCCTGGTTGGTATATTTCCATAGTGCGGGACTTTTCAGGTAGGGGGCAAGTGCGGCGCGGGTACTTACCGGCGTCCCCGGTGGGGGAAGATGATCGTCATAGTCCTGCGCGTAGTGCATACAACCAAGCGCGATCATCCTCAAGTGGGTGTACGGCGTGTGGCGATTGCTACGCGCCCCCTTCTTCGCAAACACAGGAAGCAAAATCGCCGCAACGAGTAGCAGACAGGCTGTGCTGAGCAGAAAGCGACCGACATTACTCCATGCAGGAACATGATTGCCCACCGAGCGGCGTAAGGAGGCGATGGCGATAAACCCCGACAGTGC
>JACMMA010000429.1 GCA_014379275.1 Armatimonadota bacterium
TCGGACGCCATCATCTCCTCTATCCGTGGCGCGAACGCGGCGAAAACGCGGCGTTCGGTCGTCGCATCCACGGTTCCCAGTCGGGGGTCGGCGAGTGCGGCTTCCAGACCCTTGGGTGTGTAGAAGATCGGTTCCAGCGAGCCCCACCCTCGCCGACGACGGATCTCTGCATGCTCGGCCAGTAACGCCGTCTCTGCTTCCGTAAAAGGACCATGCGTTTTCTCCCAGTAGCGGCGGTACTGGGCGTGGCAGTACTCACTCCATCCAGAAAGCTGATCCACTACATGAAAGACGTGGGCAGTACGGGTTCCCACCCGCACTTCCAGTGTGAGTGGCCCCGCACGGATGTTTTTCACGGATGAAAGCACGGACACACTGCCACCTGTCGGTTTCGTCGCGGGAATGTGGGGAGGATCGGCGGGTACGGCAACGATCAAGGCAAGAAGGCAGGCGGCAGTGATCATGACCAATTATATCGGAACCGGGAAAATTCGCTGTTTCCCCGGTTCCGACTGTCCGCCGTTCTCAAACCGCACATTTCCTTAATTCGAACACGGCTCGCAAGCCATCCCCGTTGCCGACCCGTCTATTTCGAGGTGTAGCCGCCGTCCACCTGTAGCACCTGCCCGGTGATGAAACTTGATCCCGGCGATAACAAGAACAGCACCGTTTCCGCGACCTCCTCCGGCAACCCCATTCGTCCCTGCGGAACTTGCGCGCCGAAATAACCGCGTGCGTTTTCCACACTGCCGAATAAACGGTCGGTCATGTCGGTTTCGATCGGTCCGGGCGACACCACGTTCACACGGACCCCTTGTCCGGCGTATTCGATCGCCACCGACCGCGCCATCGCATCCACGCCGCCTTTGCTCGCCGAATAGATCGCCGCGTTCGCCATGCCGACCGAGCCGACCACGCTGCCGTTCAACACGATGGAGCCGCCGCCGGATGCGAGGATAGCGGGGATAAAATGTTTCAAAGCAAACCATGTTCCTTTGAGGTTGATACCGATTGTGTGGTCCCAGGTTGATTCATCCGAATCAGACGTCGGTCCAAACACACCCTCCACACCCGCGTTGTTGAACGCCCCGTCCAAACGTCCGTAGGTCGCCATCGTTTGCGCGACGAGATTTTTCACATCTGATTCCTGCGAAACGTCGGCGCGTATGAATATGGCCGTGCCGCCGTCTTGCGTAATCCGGTCAACGATCGCCCGCCCTTCGGTCTCCCGTCGCCCGGACACGATCACTTTAGCACCTTCTCTGGCAAGCAGAACCGCCGTCGCCGCCCCGATGCCGGAAGTCGCGCCGGTAACGAGTGTTACGTTTTCCTTTAATCGTCCCATGGTTCAAACCCTTTCTTCGAAGCCATCTATATCGATGAAATTCAATATAGACAACAATCGATATATCGGGGTTAGTTCCACGCGATTTGTATTATTTTTCCGAAAGGTGAAACCGTTCGCGCAGAACAGCGATCACGGCGTCAAAGGTGTCATGGCGCAGAGACAGCAACGCCGCGTTGCCGTGCGCCGTCATCGTGATCAGGTTCGCGGCGGCGAGTTCTTTCATGTGATGGGAGACCGTCGGTTGGGAGATTGTCATTTGCTCCGTCACCATGGAGCAGTTCACCCCGCCCGAAGGGTTCAGGCTACATGATGCTTCCTGCTCGGCAAGCAGTTCTAAAATGCGTCGGCGGTTCGGGTCCGCGAGGGCCTTCAAGACGCGCCCCAACTCTTCGTCGGTCATGTCGTGGGTTTGCCTCCGAAGCGGAGGGCAAAAGCGGCGACCTCACGGTTCAGTGTCTCGACCGCCCCCGCCATATCCCGTTCCTCTTCGTCGGGAATAAAATCGGCGAGGCGGGAAAGTTCCCCCGCCGCCTCCGCGTACGCCATTGAAGCCGCTTCCTCGTCCGCGAATCGCGCCGTTTCCTGCACCCACCCCCCATACAGGTTCGCGGTGACCGTGAAATCGCCCCCGGGGTGCGTTTCCAGCGTCACGCGAGCGTCGGCATCTTCGAGTTCGTCGACGTCGCCCCACTCCTCGTCGCGCAGGATACGCCCCCCCGCCGGTCCACGCTTTCCCATCGTTTCGCCCGACTCATACGGGTACCAGTCTCGTGCTTCATCCATGCTTATCAGAATACCGTAAACCGACCCTGTTGCGGAACCGTACCCCTCCCGAAAATAGTATAAGTAATCAGAAGACGGCGCGGTCTCCCTATCCATTTTTGCCGCCCCACTTCAAGGCAGGTCCCATGCTCGGTATACAACCGTTTCTTGTGCTTCTCGTTTCGGTGCTGACCGTATTGTTCGCACCCATTGTCCTCCAACGTCCGGCTTCCGCGGCGGACAAACTTTTGTTCTGTAACTATCCGGAAAAGATCACGGCACCGGGAACGCACGCGGATACCATGCTTCGCGCCGGGCAGACGTATACGATCTTTTTCCATTATAATAACACGACACGTTCCCGCGGGAATCTGGTACTCGCCCTTTCCGGCGACGCCCAAAAGCCGCTGAAGTTTTCGGCGCGGCGCGGGTTTGCCAACCCGCACCGGGACCCTACCATCGCGGGTCGTCAGGCGATGGCGCGGTTCCTTTCCGCGGCGACCAAAACGTATGCCGGGAAAAAAGGCGGGGCGCACTTCGCCATGACGGTCGGGTCGCGACAGACCGCATCGGGCGTCATCACCGTGACGCCGAAAAGCGATGCCCGACTGCGGATCTACTGGCGACATAACCA
>JACMMA010000430.1 GCA_014379275.1 Armatimonadota bacterium
GGTTGCGAGCCGAGGCGCCTATGGCCTCGTAAAAATGGGCAAAAAAACAAATGCGAAGAACAACAACTTTGCTACCGCACGTAACATCGCTCCGGCGACTTACGCGTATGCCGCTTAATTAATAGTTAAGTGAGCCAGCCGTGCCCCGTACTGGCGGAATGGACGGGACTCGGTTAAATAACATCCGCTACTGTGTCGCAATGTGTGTAGCGACAACGGGAAACTAACACGCTTACCGCGCCTGTAGCCTGCCGACGGGCGACAACGCGGGACATTTAAATCGTCTGCTACGCTCGTAGATGCTTGTGCTAGGTATGTTTCGGACCAGGGTTCGAGTCCCTGCGCCTCCACTGCGGCGGCTACGCCGCTAAAAAACTCGGAGAGAACGCCCCGCCCCTCAAAAGGCGGGGCGTTTTTGCGTTCCGTGGTGAGGGTTCGCTCCACCCCTCTCCAACACGGGCTTGCTTGGCTACGATATAATTCGCATGGATTTCGCTGCGTAACCATGCCTACTCACCCCCCGCGTGTCAGTGTCATCATTCCGACGTACAAGCGCGCCGGTCTCGTCCTGTCCGCTGTTCGGAGCGTTCTGGATCAGTCTGCCCCGCCCTATGAGATCGTCGTCGTCAATGACGGTTCCCCGGACGATACCCACGAACGTTTGAAGCCACTCGCGGACGCCGGGAGTATCCGTTATTTCTCGCAGGAGAACGCCGGACAGTCGACCGCGCGGAATCGAGGTTTCGCGGTTTCCTCCGGGGAGTATGTCGCGTTCCTCGATGATGACGATCTGTTCGCGTCCGGTAAATTGGCGTGGCAGGTCGAGGCACTTCGTTCGGACCCGAACGCCGCTCTGGTATACGGAAGTTTGCGCGGCATCAGCGGTGCGGGTGTCCCTCTCCCTGATAAGAACAAGCGGGGCAAGAACAACTGGTGGATCGAGGATGGCGTGAGTGGAGACGTGTGGGGGGCGCTCGCCCGAAAAAATCGGATCATTTCGCCCGGTCAATGCCTGATACGTCGTGACGCACTCCTTTCGTTGGGGGATGATCCGCTCGACAGCAGTCTGTGGGGATGTGAGGACCATGACCTCTATCTTCGGCTGTCGGCACGGTACGCTTTCCGATTTGAGCAACGCCCCGCCCTGTACTACCGGTTACACGACACGAACGTCTCGCGGGACCAGCCACGACTCACGCAGAACACCTGCCGGATGTGCGAAAAACTGCTCGCGCAAGAGACCGATCCCGGACGCCGTGAGTTACTCCGGCGGCTCCTGCGGAGTAGCCGCGATAGTTTTGCGTTCCAAACGCTCCGAGCGGTGCGTCGGCATGCCTCCCCTCGCCCGACGCCCGAGATGATAATCGAAGCATGGAGATATATCCGCCCCCGCGTCCTGTTCCGCCTGCTGAAAGCCACCCTGTTTGAGAGAACCAGTGCGACGTAAAAGTCTCCGCGATTCACCTGCCTCAAACCAAACGGACACGCGCAAGTGCCCTGTTCTCTGATACAATTCCCGCGCCATGAATGACTCTCCGATCCCCGAACGTCTGTCCACTCGCCTCCTGATCGTGGAACCCGAGCGTCAGGCGATCCTTCTTCTGCGCGTCAACGACCCGCACCTTTCCGCGCGGTTCGGCGATACCCGCGCCTGTTGGGTGACGCCCGGGGGCGGCGTTGAGCCCGGCGAATCGTTCGACCAAACCGCCGTGCGCGAACTGTGGGAAGAGACCGGGCTTGTCGCGGGACGGGACGCCCTTATCGGCGGCATCGTACGCGATTGCCGCCGCGTGATCCCATGGGGAAATCCGGCGACGCCGACGCAGATGCTTTCCGTCGAACGCTACTTCGCGGTGCGACTCCTCTGCGACCCGTCCAACGTCTGCGACACGAACCTCGTCGAAAACGAACCCGAGGTCATATGCGACTACCGGTGGTGGACGGAGGCCGACATACGAAGCGCCATGAACGCCGAAACGGACGCATTTTTCCCAGACGACCTGCCTGACTATTTCACAGCGATCGTTTGATTGTGTTGTTGCGCGATGCGGGCCTCCACAACCCGCGCAGGTAGTACGCGAGCTTCCCCCACAGCATCCCATGAGGCTAGATACTCACGGCGCGGGTTGTGTCTTCGTCCATCCAACGAGAAGGATTTGTCCGCAGGCGGATAGCGAGCAGGGCGAACGCGACCAGGCACCATTCGAAGACGGTTTCCAGCAATTCCTCGGCAAACTCGCGTCCGTCGCCAATAGGCAGAGATACGCCTCGCTCTGCCAGACTGCTGAGAACGTAGAAGCTGACAAGAAGAACACTCAGACGCAGAAGATAATTCAGGTCGGACGCGCAAAGCATGTAAAGTACCGTCTTGCGCGAGAACCAGAGTCGTATCGATACCAAAGCCCAGAGCGCCGTAAGCCAGAAGACGCGACCGGGACCCAGTATCCACGTGATCATCGACGGCCAGCCCAACTCCCTCACGTCCAGTTCGCGCAGAAATAGGCTGAGGTATAGCACCATGAGCACCTGGTAAAAGGAGTGCAGAGGCGTCGGGGAACGCAGGCGTAGCCCAAACAGGTTCGCACCAACAAACAGCAGGGCAAGCTGTAGACACTCTATCGGGCCATTTTCTTCAAATAAGGGGATGTCGGCAGCGTAGAGAGGACCACCGATAGCAAGCAGTGACCCGAACAAGAAGAGACAGAACCAGGCCGCAAACCGAACCAATGCTCTGTCCGAACGATCTGCGTCGCCCCCGCGACGTTTAAACATAGTAGTTGTACATAAAAATGAATAGACAAATTCCGTGAATCGTCCCCGGACGATTCACGGAAGATTATTCACCAGGAAAGACCGTCGCCTTTGAAAAATCGATCGGACACAACCGCCGTTGCGAAGAGTTCCCGACTCGAAGTGCGCACGAGACGCATTCGCGACGCATTTCGTCTGGTACACAGCATCGCGGGCGACATCGAGATTGCATCCCGATGTCGCCGAGTATCAACAATTCAGCGTATCGCGGCACCTCGGACACCGCTTTCCAGAAGACGCAAGGCGGCGTCCGTCACCTCTTCCACTGTCAGCAGGTTCATGCAAAGCAGAAATTTGTCGCCGGTATTCGCGCACCTTTTCTGATCACCGGGACCGCATGGCACCGGATGGAGAAGGACGGTGCCATGCCCGGCGAGCGGGCCGTACCATGCAGGCGATGTCGCCCCGAAAAGAGCGACATACGGTGTCCCGAGTGCGACCGCGGCGTGCATCGGCCCCGTGTCTCCGCAAACGACCAATGCCGCATCATCGATCAGCGCGGCGGACGCCCGAAAGCACAACTGCCCGGCGGCAATAATCGGGGGGACTTCGAACCGTTCGGCGAGCGCACGAACACTTTCTCCCTCCTTCGGGCTTCCCGACAGCACGACGCGATGCCCCCGGCGCGCCAGCGTATCGCCGAGCGCGACGAAACCGTCCCCCGGCCAGCATTTTGTGTACCACGACGTCATGGGGACCAGCAACACGAACGGCTCGTTCTCGCCGAGACCGCTCTCTGCTTTGAATCGGTCGGCGGCGGCGCGATCATCCTTCGTATAGCCCAGAGTGATCCGTTTATCATCCGGTTTTTGAATGCCCAGTGCGTCCAGGCAAAGCAAATATTGATCGATCCGATGTTCGGGCAGATTCGGGAATGCGTACGAAAAATCGTAGAACCGAGTATATCTCCTGGTTTTTCGGTCGCCGAAAAAGCGGCGAAAAGTGTCGAAGACGCCGATCTTAACGCTCGCGCCCGATCCCAGGGCGAGCGACGGCCATTCGTCCGCCTGGAGCGATATGAATATGTCATAGTCGCGGCACCGAAGCTCCCTGCGGAAAGCCAGCATCGCCCTGAACCAGGATAGCCAGGCGAAAGTGCGCACCTTGCGCTTCCAGTACATGCCTTCCCACAGAAGGATTTCATCGACATAGGGGCTGGCTTCTATCGCCTGTAGCGCAGTGGAATGGGCGAGCCACGTGATGTGCGCGTCGGGGTACCGGTCGCGCAGGGCGGGCAGAATCGCGCTACCCATCATGATGTCGCCGAGCGCACCCGGTAACACGATCAGGATGCGGTGCGACGCCTGTTCGCGGGAAACGGGACAGCGGCGAACAGAAAGATTGACGGGCGTGTGCGGCGTGACGAAGCGGGGCGGATCCAACCGCGTCTTAGGCGGCTTCACGAGGTGTTACCCATTGCGGGGCTTCTCCCGGCGGCGTTTTCCACCGCCTCAGGAGTATACAGGAACGGTTCGCCGCCGTCGTCGGAACCGTCACCCCGCACGATTGCTTCCACAATCCGCAAGTAGCGCGGTCCGATGACCCGCCAGTCGAAAGTGCGTTCGCAGTAGGCACGGATCGCGGCGCGGTGTTGCGCGTTCTCGGCGATTGCCTCCTTCAGCGCGGCGATAATTTCTTCCGGATCATCCCGGTCAACCACGTGGATCCACGGCAGGCTAGTATCCAAGTTATGCGCGGCTTCGGCGGACACGACCAGCGATAAGCCCGCCGCCAACGCCTCGATGATGACAACGGCGTGTGCCTCGCCGTCGCTGATCAGAATCATCACGGCGTAGTCGGTCAGGTTGTTTCGGACCTGCTCCCGGTCCCACAGCCCCCGATAAACGACGTTCTTGCCATTGCCCAGAAAGTCCGGCTCGTTCGTGGGGCCGTAAAGGTCTAAATGGATTGACTCCTCGCTACGTAGCAGGTCCGACAGAAACCGCTGTTTTTTACGCGGATAAACGCGACCCAATACAATCGCCTGTTTCGGGGCGGGGGCGGGGTTGAACGCCACCTCTTCCGTATAAATAGCGTTCGGTAAAACCCAGACTTTGCCGGTGTAACCGTTGTCGTAAGCGAACTGGCGCATCTCCGCGCTGAGGGCGATGTGGTACGGAACCTTGAGCGTACTGAAATACGTCGCCGGATACTTTTTGTGCCAGAGGTGTCGAAAAATCGTGTACGCGAAGTGGGACGTCAGGGCGAGGCGGAACTTGAATATCTGTTGTATGGGTGCCCATAGTTTGCACCGACCGTCGTCGTGAATATGCACGATGTCATACTCCCACGGTCGCGCCGCGAGCACGTTCCAGATACGCCCCTTCTGGTTATGGATCGTGACGGAATGTCCGCGCTCGGTCAGGAATGCCTTCTGCCGCCAGATGATGTTGCCGACGCTGTCCCACGGCTCGGGCGGCAGGGGGTTGCCCCCGTGAAAGACTAACAGGATTTTCAACTCTCGGCTCCCTCTTTCGGATGCCTTGCCGAAAGGTACGTGGCGTCGGGATCGTTGAGCCACTCCCGGTTTTGTATTTCCCACGCCATCAGAAGCCGGACCGCCTGCTCGCAGGCGTGACGCATGCTCGTCACCGCGCCGAATGTGCCTTGCTTCCACGCGCCGCGAAGGAAGTACCGCCGCAAAAAGTTGCCGACCGGCAAGTAGGTGAGGTTAAAGAAATTGACGCGTTGCCCTTGCTCGGTCATGTACTCGGCTTCGATACGCGCGTAGTTGAAGAAGTTTTCCCACATCTCGAAATCTTCCTGCCAGCACCAGTGGTCGAGGCATCCCCCTAACTTCGCGACTTTGCCTGAAACCTTCACCTTCTCGTGGATTTTCCGTTCAATATGCCCGCCGCGGGAACGCCGGAAAAGGCGCAGATGCCAGGACGGATAAAACCCGCCGCCGGAGATCCACCGTTTTTGCACATAGTTACGGCGGCGGATCTTGTATCCGGAAACGGCGTCGTCGGGAAGCGTACCGCCCGCGAACATCGCCTTGAGTTCCGCTTCCAACTCCGGGGACACCGTTTCGTCGGCGTCGATGCGCAGTGCCCAATCGTTCCGGCACAAACCCTCCGCATAGCGCAGCTGGGGCGAATACCCCTCCCAGACTCGCTTGTGCACGGTCGCGCCGTAGGATTCGCAAACGGCTACGGTATCGTCGGTGCTGAACGAATCCACGCAAATGATCTCATCCGCCCATCCGCGCACCGATTCGAGTGCGTTCCCGACCTCGTGGGCGCAGTTGAATACGATCAGGTAAACAGAAACCGGTATCACGCTGGGCTTACCTTCTTTGCCGCGATGACCTGGCGATATAGATTCTCCGTACGCTCCGCCATCTGCGGTAAAGAAAAGTGCTCCACGACGCGACGGCGACCATACTCTCCCATAACCCGACGTTCGTCTGCCGGGCGTTGCGCGAGTTCACGGATGGCATTCGCGAGTGCCTGCGCATCCTGCGCGGTGACTAACAATCCTGTCTGGTGCTCGTCGATCATCTCCGGGGTGCCTCCCAGACGGGTCCCGATCACCGGTTTCTCCATGGCCATCGCTTGCTGCACCACCGCCGCGCACGGTTCCGCATAGATGGATGGAAGGACGAAAATA
>JACMMA010000431.1 GCA_014379275.1 Armatimonadota bacterium
GAAGAGCGCTATCTCGCCGCCGCGAGACGTGCCGGGCAGTGCGCCCTGACCACACTCAAGCCGAACGGCGAACTGTTGCGCCGATATGCCAAAGGGGAGGCGGCGATCGCGGCGTATCTGGATGATTACGCTTTCCTCGCGGACGGTTTGCTGGATCTCGCCGACGCGACCGGCGAAGCGACGTGGGCGGACGAAGCACGTTCCCTCGCCGACACCCTGCTCGACACGTTCTGGGACCCGGCGGACGGCGGCTTCTTCTATTCCGGGACGGGTCATGAAACCTTGATCGCGCAAAGCAAGGATTTCTTCGACGGGGCGTTGCCATCCCCGAACGGGGTCGCGGCGCGTGTCCTAGCGCGCCTCACTAAGCTGCCGGACGGCGGTCGCTATGATGGCTTCATCCGTGCGATGTTGACGAATTATCACGGGTTGATGGCTCGCGCCCCGCAAGCTACCGCGACCCTGATTCTCGCGGCGCGCGAGGTGTTCGGCGGTTCGGATAAAGTCTCGGTGCAGGAAGCCATCACGCTTCGCGCCGATACCGGGGATTTGACGCTGAACCCCGGCGGGTCAGGGACCGCGATGTTCACACTATCCATCGCGGAGGGATTCCATGTGAACGCCCGCTTTGTCCCACGTCCCGACTTGATAGCGACGGTGGCAATGATGGGAACGTCCGCGCCTGCCGCAGTCGGGCCGGTTCACTTCCCACAGGAAAGCATGTATGACGACGGGGCCGGGGAAAGTTTGCCCGTTTATCGGGGCGAGGCGCGATTCGGATTGCCTGTCGTGATCGCCGCGGATGCCACCCCGGGAACCTATTCCGTGACCCTCACGATTCGCGCGCAGCCCTGCACGGACACGGAGTGCCTCGCGCCGGTCGAACGAACGGCGGCAATACGCGTCGTCGTCGCCGCCGTTTGACGCCGATTCCCCGCCCGTGTTATCCTGAAACGCGGTGCAGGGGGGTGATTTGGATCCCCCGTCACAATCCTGGTAAACCGCTTTTGCAGAAAGATGTGCAAACTATATGGCAAGTAATCTCTCGCCCCTACGCTGGGGTATTTTAGGACCCGGTTCCATCGCGAACCGATTTGCGAGCGACGTAAACCCCCTCCCCGATCACGAAATTTACGCCGCCGGCTCGCGGGATCAGGCGAAGTCGGAAGCGTTTCTGTCTAAGTATGGCGGCGGTAAAGCGTACGGTTCTTACGAGGAACTGGTCAGCGACCCGGACGTAGACTGCGTGTATGTTGCGACCCCGCATCCTTTCCACAAGGAGCATGCACTACTCGCCCTTCGCGCGGGAAAACCAGTCCTTTGCGAGAAGCCGTTTACGATCAACCTTGCCGAAGCTCAGGAAGTCGTCACCGAAGCCCGCACGCGCGGCATCTTCCTGATGGAGGGCATGTGGTCGCGCTGTTTCCCGGCGATGAGAAAGGCGCGTGAACTGGCGGCGAGTGGTGCTATCGGCAAGCCGCGCATGATCGAAGCCGACTTCGGCTTCAAGGGCGGCGACACGAACGACGACGGAGTACTAAACATCACCAACCCGAACGGTCGCCTGTATGACCCGAAACTCGGAGGCGGGGCGCTGATGGACGTCGGCGTTTACGTCGTCTCGCTCGCACAGATGTTCTTCGGCGAACCGAACAAGATTTCGGCTGTCGCGACGCTCGGTACCACGGGTGTGGATGAAAACACGGGCATGGTGCTGGGCTTCCCCGGCGGCGGGATCGGCATTTTGAGCACGTCGCTACAAACGACAACCCCGTTTAAGGCGACAATTCTGGGCACGACGGGTAAAATCGAGATTCACCCGGCGTGGTGGACGGCGAAATCCATCACGGTTCATCGCAACGGTCAGGATGCCGAAACGATTAACGAACCGTTCGAGGGCGGCGGCTTTCAGTTCGAGGCAATGCATGTCGCGGATTGCCTGCGTGCCGGTAAAACCGAGTCCGACATCATCACGCTTGATGAAACTCTGTCGATCATGCGCACATTAGACACGATTCGCGCCGAAATCGGCTTGAAATATCCGATGGAGTAAAAGAAACAATTATGCAACATGGAAACATTCCGGGTTTAGAGAAACCCATCTCACGTATCGTTCAGGGGATCATTCAGATTCCGGACAAAAATGACGAAGGTTTCCCGATGATGGACGCGGTCTACGAGTCGGGAGTGAACGCGTTCGACAC
>JACMMA010000062.1 GCA_014379275.1 Armatimonadota bacterium
CAAGATGCGCGACATCGCGACCGAGGACTGTGCCTGGATCCCGGTGTATCATAGCGTTTCGCTTTCGCTCGCGTATGACTGGCTCCGCAACAACAAGGCACACCCCATCGCGAACGACTTCAACCAGTACCGCTCGGTCGATGTCGAAAAACGGGCGCGGGCGCAACGTGAGTGGAATCAGCCGAACTTCGTGCCGGTGGCGACGATCCTTGGTCTTCTCGCACTCGGGACGATCCCCGCGATTGCCGTTGTCAAACAGCGCATCAACCGTCGCATCCGTGTGTCGGAAGGGGGCGACGCTTAACTATGCTCCGCTATGTGATCCGCCGCATTTTATACGCCGTCCCGATCCTGATCGGCGTACTGTTGCTGACATTCTTTTTATTCTTCGGAACGCAGTCCCCCGACTCGATAGCGCGACGCAACCTGTCGTCGCGCAACCCGACCCCGGCGCAGATCAAACAATGGCTCGACGACCACGGCTACAACAAGCCGATCGGGGTCCAGCTGAAAAAGTCCACGGTCGATATGCTCCTGTTCAATTTCGGCAAGTCGGACGCGTCCGGCGAGGATATCTGGGGACGCATCAAGCAAGGCGCGGGACCATCCGGGACTATCGCCGGGCTGAGTTTCCTGACCAGCCTTTTCGTCGCCCTGACCTGCGCGATCACGGTCGCCTATTTCCGGGGCACGTATGTGGATAACTACGCCACACTTCTGTGCGTGTTGATCATGTCGATCTCGTCGGTCGTTTACGTCATCGCCCTGCAATTTTTTCTGGCGAAAGTGCTTCGATACGGCCCCGTATGGGGGTTCAGTCCGCAGGACAACGCGCGTTTCGTCCTGATCCCCGTCGCGGTCGGCACGATCAACGGCTTAGGGGCGAGCATCCGCCTGTACCGGACGTTCCTGCTGGACGAAATCAACCAGGACTATGTCCGCACCGCACGGGCGAAGGGCGTCCCCGAGCAACTTATCCTGATGAAGCACGTCTTGAAGAACGCGATGGTCCCGCTGATCACCTCCAACGTTTCGGCGATCCCGACCCTTATCCTGGGCGGGTTGCTCGTCGAAAGTTTCTTTGGCATCCCTGGTCTCGGCACGTACACTGTGGACGCAATCAACAGCCAGGACTTCGCCATCGTGCGCGCCATGGTGTTTTTAGGGACCCTGCTCTACATAATCGGCAACATTCTCAACGACATCTGCTATGCGCTGGTTGACCCGCGCATCCGCCTGGAGTAATCGTTTTCACAGCATGGGAAAATTTCTGCAAAACGACATCGTCGCTAATATTGTCCCCCTTTTGGTGGTCGGTATTCTTCTGTTCGCCCTCATTTCGGCGGGTAAACAACCGCTGTGGGCGGAAGCATACCGGCGCTTGCGCCGCAACACCGTCGCTCTGATCGCCATCGGCATCATTGGAATGTATGGTTTGGTGGCGGTGCTCGACAGTCTGGGGAAGACGGATAAGAAATCGCAGACCTTCGTTTCGCTGTTAGATCGGATTGCCGGACGAGAAGCGGAACGTACGTATTCGGAGCCGATGGCGACGATGACCACGGGCGAGCCGAAGCCACAGAAGCTTAAAGAACCGGGAAGCCATGTTCTGGGCACCGACGGCACCGGGCAGGATGTTCTTTACCGGACGCTGAAGGGCGCACGTACGGCGTTTATTATCGGCGGTCTCACCAGTCTGATCGCGACACCGCTGGCACTGTTATTCGGCCTCGCCGCCGGGTATTACGGCAGAGGCGTTGACGACACGATTCAGTATGTGTACACGGTTTTGTCCTCGATCCCGTCCATCTTGTTGCAGATCGCCCTTGTGCTCGTTCTAGGGCGCGGCGTTGATAAGATTTGTCTCGCTCTGGGTGTCACCGCCTGGGTAGGGTTATGCCGTCTGGTGCGCGGCGAAGTTCTAAAGCACCGTGACCGGGAATATGTCCGCGCGGCGAAGGCGTTGGGGGTGTCGGATTTCCGCTTGCTCACCCGCCATATATTACCGAACCTCCTGCCCATCGTGATTATTTCGGTCACGCTCAGTTTCTCCGGATTCATCCTCGCGGAGCCGATTTTAGCCTATCTCGGCATCGGGGTCGAAGCAGAAATGGGTTCCTGGGGCAACATGATCGACGCCGCCCGCGACGAACTGGCGCGAGACCCGGTCATCTGGTGGAACATCACCTCGGCGTCGGTTGCGCTGTTCATCCTGGTGCTGGCGTTCAACCTGCTCGGCGACGCCCTGCGCGACGCGGTCGACCCGCGACTGCGGAGTTAATAGCATGCCCGTTCGCTTTTTCGTTATCTTAGATATAATGGTGTTTCTGGTTTGTTTCCTTGCGCCAGTAGCGTCACTTTGGTTTGCCCCTGATTGGGCGGGGTTGATCGCGTTAGCTTCGCTCATAGTCACGTCGCGGGGGAGAGTGTCAGTGTTCCTGTCGCTCGGCGAGTTTTTAATCCTTGCCTCAGCACTTTCGACGTTGTTGATCTGGTTTATTCGTCTCGCCACTCTACATTGATCCGTGAATGACATACGGGGAAATAGCAACCGCCGAAGTGACAGTCGGTACGAGAGTGCAGTTTTCGAAACTTCATTCGCAGATTTTCTGACGCTGACAAAAAATGGGTTGCCAGGATCCTCGAAAGCGTAGCGTATGAAAACGCCGACCGCCAGAACGATACGTCTCTCGGAGACTGTATTCGATATGTTCGACCTGTAAGAAATCATTACGAGAAGAAAATACAACCTTTGTCTGAACCGCTTTTATCCGTACAAAACTTGAAAACGTATTTCAAAACGCCGCGCGGGGTCGCTAAAGCCGTTGACGGCGTGTCGTTCGCGATTGAGCGCGGCAAAACACTCGCCATCGTCGGGGAGTCGGGGTGCGGCAAGTCGATCACCTCGCTTTCGCTCCTGCAGCTTGTCCCGGAACCCGCGGGTTTCATCGCGGGCGGCAAGATCCTGTTCGAGGGCAAGGACCTTCTGGATCTGACCTGGGAACAGATGCGCTCCGTTCGCGGCAAAGATATTGCGATGATCTTTCAGGAGCCGATGACCTCGCTGAACCCGACGTTCACTATCGGCAATCAGATCACGGAAGCGATGCAGACCCACGGCAAAAACGCGGGCGAGGCGCGGACGCGGGCGGTGGACCTGCTCCGGCGCGTCGGCTTGCCGAACGCGGAATCGACTTTACGACAGTACCCGCACGAGCTTTCAGGCGGAATGCGTCAGCGCGTGATGATTGCTATCGCGCTGGCAAACCGCCCGAAGTTGTTGATCGCCGACGAACCGACGACGGCTCTCGATGTTACGGTACAAGCGCAGATCCTCGCCCTGATTCGCGAGATTCAGGAGGAAATGGGCATGTCGGTGCTCTTGATCACGCACGATCTAGGGATCGTTGCTGAAGTCGCGGACGATGTTTGCGTGATGTACGCCGGTCAGATGGTCGAGTCCGCGCCGACTACCGAGCTGTTTCACGACCCCAAGCACCCGTATACCAAGGGACTATTCGCCAGCCTTCCGGCGCGGAACCGACGCGGGCAGGATCTCGCCACACTCGAAGGGATCGTGCCCGACCCGACGCAGTGGCCTGTCGCGTGCCGCTTCGCTGAGCGGTGCGCGTTTCGCTGGGATTCGTGCGAAAAGTTCGTTCCGAAACTCCGCCCCCCCCTCGCCGACCGTCCGGTGCGTTGCCACCTGTATGACCCGGAGATTCCGGGCCGTCCGAACCTCGCTGCCGCGAAGGAAGCACACATCATCGGCGACGTTTCCACCGACCTGGCGAGGGACACCAACGCCGCCGACCGGTAGAATGATGATACCAGATCCGCTTCTGTGAAAGAATTTTCAACTTGAGTATTTCCGATACCACCCCAGTCGTTTCCGTCAAAAATCTGCGCAAAGAGTTCCCGGTGCGCGGCGGTTTGTTCGCGCCGAAAGAGGTCAAGGTCGCCGTGGACGATGTCAGCTTCGACATCGCGCGCGGTAAAACTCTTGCCCTCGTTGGCGAATCAGGTTCCGGGAAATCGACAGTGGGGCTTATGCTCCTCGGGCTTCTGGAAACAACCGGCGGCACTATCGCGTTCGAGGGGCAGCCGCTTGCCGCGTCGAACCGGCTCGCCCTGCGCCGCCGGATGCAGGTGGTGTTTCAGGACCCCTACGCGTCGCTCAATGTGCGTATGACGGTACGCGAGACGCTAACCGAGGGCATGCTGATTCACCGGATGGGTGACGCCAAATCGCGCGAGGAAAAGGCGACCCAACTACTACGCCAGGTCGGAATGCCACAGACTGCGCTGGAGCGGTACCCCCACGAGTTCAGCGGGGGGCAACGCCAGCGTATCGCTATCGCCCGCGCCCTTTCCGTGGAGCCGCAGTTCATTGTGCTGGACGAACCGACGTCGGCGTTGGACGTGTCGGTGCAAAGTCAGGTGCTGAATCTGCTCCGTAAACTGCAACGAGAGCACGGTTTGACGTACCTTTTCGTGACCCATAACCTGGGCGTAGTTGAATACCTCGCCGACGAGGTGTGCGTGATGGAGCGCGGCAAGATCGTGGAGCGCGGCTCGGTAGACGCGATCTTCGACGCGCCCGAACAAGCCTATACGAAGCGTCTCCTCGGCTCTATCCCCTCTCTCGATCCGTCCAAGCACCGCCTCGCCGCCGCGTAACTTGCGGACACTAAAACGTTCCGGTGGGAGTGCGGACGCTGTAGACGCTTCGCGTCACCGGGGGCGTTCCGTTCGCGCGATCCCCTATCGCCTGCCCGACGCGAAGCGTCTACAGCGTCCGCACTCCCACCGGAACGTTTTAACGCCCGTACCGAGCAGGAAAACGGCTCACTTAACGCGAAACAATTCGTATTCGACTTGCACCTTGGCTAACCTGCAACCGCACTCGCGGATAGGGGTCTGAATAAGTGTAGTGGATAATTCGCCCGAAGTCAGCGGCGATCGTTAGTAAAGGAATGGGCATGCGATGAACGGTTCGACAACAACCAAAATTATCATTTTTTTAGTGGTGGTCGGTTTGGCTATCGGCGGCTATAAGTTGATGCAGGCATCGGAAGGCGGACGCAAGATGCTCGGCACCGTCCTTCCGGCAGCGAAGGTGAAAGAGGCGGTGGTACCGGCGAAGGCAGATCTGCCCGCCCTCAACACAGATAGCGGTGGCGACCTGTCCGTGACACCTGTCGTGGATAACAATGTGGGCGGAGGCGGGGGCGGAGCCAGCAGTGCTTGTGTGAATGGCAAAGAGGTCCGCATGTTGGTCTGGGCGTGGAACGCGCAGATGGGCATCATGTACTCGAACAGTGCCCCGCAGTCCACCCAAACCTCGCTCATGTGTAAACAGGGCGTCAACCTGCAACTGTCACGCCAGGACGACGTTAGCAAGATGCAGGAAGCACTGGTAACGTTCGCCGATTCCCTCTCGCGCGGCGAGGAAAACCCGTCCTCCGGGGCACACTTCGTCGCCATCATGGGCGACGGCGGCGCGGCGTTCCTTTCCAGTTTGAACAAATCACTCTCCAAGTACGGTCCCGAGTACAAGGCGAAGGTTATCGCGACATGCGGTTATTCGCGGGGCGAGGATAAGTTCATGGGACCGGCGTCGTGGAAGGTCACGCCGCGTGCGGCGCGGGGCGGTGTGGTGGCGGGCTATCTGCGCGACGGTGACTGGAACATCGCGCAAAAGTGGCTGGCTGACAACGAGATCAAAAACAACCCGGACGAAAAAACGTATGACCCGGACGCGCTGAACTGGGTCGCCGCGAACGATTATATCGATGCCGCCGAAAAGTACGTGACGGGCTACACGGAAAAACGCCCGGTGGTCAAGAACGGCAAGCCGACCGGCGAGACGAAAACGATCAAGGTGGACGCGTCGGTAACCTGGACGCCGGGTGACGTGACGATCGCGAAGAAAAAAGGCGGTCTGGTCTCGATTGTTTCCACGAAAGAGTATAACTCGCAAATGCCGTGTATCGTGATCGGTATCGACAAGTGGATGAAAAACAATCGCGAGGACGTCAAAGGCATGCTGACGGCGTTCTATCAGGGCGCGGATCAGGTTAAGAAAAACCCCGCCGCGTTGAACAAAGCCGCCGCCGTCTCTGCCGCCGTTTACAAGGAGCAGGACGCGGCGTACTGGGCGAAATACTACAAGGGTGTCACCGAGGATGACGCACAGAATATCCCGGTTCCCCTCGGCGGATCGAGCGTGAACAACCTGCGCGACGCGTTGCTGACGTTCGGGATGGTGCCGGGTTCCAGCGACCTGTTCGCGGCGACATACACCGTGTTCGGAAATATCGTCAAGCAACAGTACCCCGAGTTAATGCCGAGCTTCCCGTCCGCCGAGGAGATTACCGACAAATCGTATCTGCGGGAAATGGCTACCAAAACGAAGGGGACGACCACGAAGGTCGCGAAAGCGGACCTGCCCAAGTTTGTCGCGCCGAGCGAGTCGAACCGGCAGGAGATCAGCCGACGCGCCTGGAAGATCCGATTCAAGACCGGGCAAGCCTCGTTCACCCCGGACGCGGTTTCGCAGTTGACGCAACTCCAACGCGATCTGCTGATCGCCGGGAATACGGTAGTCGAGGTTCACGGGCATACGGACAACGTCGGCGACCCGGCGAAGAACATGACACTTTCCGAAGCGCGGGCGTTTGCCGTGGAGCAGTGGCTACAAAAGAAATCGCCGGTCAACTTCCCGCAAGGTCGTGTCCGGGTGTTCTCGCACGGCTCGGAAAACCCGGTCGTGCCGAATAGCACGGAAGCAGGCAAAGCGCAGAACCGACGCGTCGAGATAGTGCTGCTCGGCAACACCGGCGGATAAGTCTCATGGCAATCACGGAGAATCCGAAGGCACCCGCTGTCGTTGACACGACAGCGGGCGCCAAATCCGCGAAACCGAAAGGGGGCGCGGGCATCTTCGGAGTGTTCTCACCCAACGCGATGGTCAGCGGCAATGTGATGCGGCTACTGATCGCGCTCCAGGTCGGCGTGTTTTTCGCGGTCTGGCTGACATCGCCGTACAAAGCCCTGCCGCGACCCGGCGAGGTCTGGACCGCGCTGGGCAACCTGTGGATGAATCAAGGATTGGCGCAGGAGTTGATCACGTCGTTCCTGTTCAACCTGCAAGCCCTCGCCTGGTCGGCGGCGATCTCGCTCAGTCTCGCGTATTTGACCGTGTTACCGTTCTTCCGCCCCATCGTGAACGCCATCTCGCGGGGGCGCTTCTTGTCGCTGGTCGGATTCTCGCTCCTGTTTACGCTTCTTTTCAAGGACGGCGGCACGGTCAAACTTGCCCTGCTCATCTTCGGGATGACGGTGTATTTTGTAACTTCGATGGCGTCTGTGATTGCCGCGATTCCGAAATCAGATTTCGACTACGCCCGTACCCTGCGCATGGGCGAATGGCGGGTTGTCGGCGAAGTAGTGATCCTCGGCACGGCGGACAAGGCGTTCGAAGTTCTTAGGCAAAATGCCGCGATTGGCTGGACGTTGCTCACGATGGTCGAGGGTATCGTTCGGAGTACCGGCGGTGTCGGTGTGATGCTTCTCAACCAGAACAAGCAGTTCAACATCCCCGAAGTGTTCGCGATTCAGCTAGTGATCCTTGGACTGGGACTCACGCAGGACGCAATCATCGGGTTCCTGCGCCGTACCATCTGCCCCTATGCGGACCTGACCCTAGAACGGAAGGAAGCATAACCCGATGCCCAACGGCTATGAAGTCAAGGAAACGATCCTTTCCGCGCGAAATATCTCGGTCTCCTACGGCGACAAAGCGATTCTGAAAGACCTGAATTTGCAGGTCAAGAACATTACCCGCCCCGGCGTCGAACAGGGGCAGGTGATCGGTCTGCTCGGACCGTCCGGTGTCGGTAAGACCACGTTGTTCCGCTGTCTTGCCGGGCTGATGAAACCGGACACCGGCGAGATTCTGGTTACGGAGAAGATGGTGCCTGTTGAGCGGGGTATGGTCGGTGTTGTCGCGCAGCACTACCCCCTGTTCTCCCACCGAACGGTGGTGGGAAACCTCGCGGTTGCAGGGCGGCAAGCCGGGTTGTCCGGCGACGAGGCGACGCGCAAGGCGATTGATCTGTTGAAGCGGTTCGGTATTGAGGAGCAGAGTAGTCACTACCCGGTGCAACTGTCAGGCGGGCAGCGGCAACGGGTAGCCATCGCGCAACAGTTCATGTGCTCGGATCACTTCCTGTTGATGGACGAACCGTTCTCGGGACTGGACCTGATCGCCATCCAGCGCGTGTCCGACTTCATTTGCGAGATCGCACAGACCGACGAACTAAAAACAATCATCATTGTGACACACGATATCGACGCGGCACTCGCGGTATGCGACACGGTCTGGCTTCTGGGGCGCGACCACGACGCGTCTGGCAAGCCGATCCCCGGGGCGCGGATTCAGCAGATTTGTGACCTCGCGGAGCGCGGGCTGGCGTGGCGCAAAGGGCATCAAAACACGCCAGAGTTTCTGGTGACGCTGGGCGAAGTACGAGAGGCATTTACAAAGCTATGAAACCGATCGGACGGCTAATTCTTTTCCTTCTGGTGGCAGGGCTGGCGTTCGGCGGATGGCAACTGTACCAGAAGAACGGCGGTAAGACGCCCACTATAGTGTTGCCTGGCGGCGGCGGCGCCACCAAAGCCCCCATAGGAAGTAACACCCCTATTCCAGACACCCCCAAAGGCGAAGAAACGACGGGGGGGAACTTAGAGCCGAAGGGTTCCGGGGCGTCGCTGACGCTGATCACATCCGCGACCAAAAAGGGGTGGCTTGAAGCCCAGGTCGAGCAGTTCAACGCGGAAAAAGGTGGCAACGTCCGCATCGAATACATCGAGACCCGCGACGCACTTCAGGCGATTCTGAACGGTAAACAAAAGCCGACGCTGTGGAGCCCGAGCGCACCACTCTGGGCGACGCGACTCAGCGAGAAGTGGGCTGAGGATCATGGCGGTACTGCCCTGGTCAACGACAGCGATCCGAACGCCTATCGCGTGTATCTGCGCACCCCGATTGTGTTCGTGACCACGAAGCAGAAAGCCGGATTCCTGCGCCCCCTGCTTTCGGGTCCACGCGCCTGGGAGAATTTAGCCGACCTGAGTGCGGGCAAGAAAAAACTGCCCGGCGCGACGCGGCCGTTCGTCTGGGCGCACGCCGACCCGATCAAGGCGAACAGCGGATTTCTCACACTCGGTTTGCTCTTAGACGCCTACGTGCAAAGTACGAACGGCGCGGTGACGACGGAACAGGCGGCGAGTAGCGGCGGGTTCGCGGCATACCTGCGCAAAGTGGAAGCCACTATGCCACTCGACGCGCCAGTACGTGAAGGCTCGTCCGCGCTCATGAAGGCGTTTATCGCCGACCCGAACCGCTACGACGTGATCACCGCCTACGAATCCGCCGCACTGGAAGCGGCGGTGAAGGACCCGGACCTCGCCGTGCTTTACCCAAGCCCGACGGTGGTTTCCGAACAGGCGGTCGTGCTGATCAGCGGGGACTGGGTGACGCCTGACCAGAAGGACCAAGCCGCCGAACTGCTGACATTTCTGGGTGGTGAGGATTCCCTGCGCGACGGGGTGAATACGCACTTCCGCCCGACGCGACAATCGGCGAGCGTTTCGCTGTCCCCGGAAATCGCGCGGCGACGGGCGCAGGGATTTCAACAAACGTTCACATCGGTCGAAGTGCCATCCTATGAAGCGTTGAACACGTCAGCGGCACTCTGGAACAAGGTCATCGGGAAGCGATAAGTTCGGGGATTGAAAATCCCCGCTACAGTTCACTGTTCGGAAACCACGACCACCCGACTCCGAGACTCCTTCGTCACTCGTAGCCGGTAGCGTTTCAGTGCAGGCGCGGTCTCCAGAGCACGGGAAAGCAGCGGCGTCGCGGCGGCGAGGATATCGGCCTCGTATACCGCACGCCCGTTGGCGTAGTTCCGGCGCGTCATTTTCTGTACCCCCGGAACGGCGATATTCATCGCCTCGGCAAGCGCGGCGGCATCCGAAGCCCCGGTAATTCCTGACACAACGATTTCCACCGGTTCGGAGACCTGCGCAGGTAATGTCAACACCGCGTTGGTCAGAAGTGGCAAAATACTTGTCAGCGCACCCGTCGCTGATTCGGTTTGCGCAGACGCCAGCGCGATATGTGCCGCTGTGTCGTTCGCCGCGAATGTCGCAATGGTTTCGCCAGTTTCCGCGCGGGTGGCGGTCAGTTTCACGTCTGCGCGGACCGAGTGCATTGTCATCTCCCCGGCGGCGGTTTTCAGCGGCGTCTTCGCAGTGGTCGTGAAGCGCGGCGACACGCGCACGATCACGTCGGCATCCGCCTTGTTTTCGACCACGGGGAATCCGGCGTCGGTGAAGGAACCTGCCACTTCCGCGGCGGACACGGAGTCCGGAGTTTGCACAAACACGCGGAACGCTCGCGTCAGGCGCAGGGCTTTCAATCGCTCGGCAAGGGGGCGCGTGGAAACTTCGGCGCGGATCACGACGCGGACGATATTCCCTTCCCGCTCCGTGCGAACGATCTCTTTCAGCACGACAAACCCGTCGGCACGGGTCAGGATCTCGTCTTTGAGCAGTTGGTAGTTTTTTGTCAGCGAGTTTGCCGCGACATACACTCCGACTACCTTCTCCACGGCGTTTCGCATCGCGACGGCGACAGCGGCTTGTTTCGCGGCGAGTGCGCCCCCGGTTTCAGCAGGTCCGACGGCGGCCCGACCTTCGGCGAGGACGATCTGGGACTCCGTACGCACAGCAATATTGCGGTCACCGGGGGCGTGAGCAATCAGGGTGCGAGCAACTGAAGTTAGTCGCTCGGTGGTTTCTGCAGAATTGGCTTCAACCGATTTGCACGCGCCTGACGTGCTTCGCACGGGTAAAGCGGCAAGACAAACGCAAATGGCGAGGGCGAGCGACTTTGTCATGGGCGGATGCCGCTTCCCGCGAGTAATCCTTGAGAATGAGTCTGTGGAACTGGTTGGGAAATGACCGGAGTTGAAGCAATAGATGGCGCGAATATATTCGTGGATTCGGAAACATTACCTATCTTGTATCGATTCATTATCGCGAACGCCTCCGTCATCCACCTCATAAGAAACCAGCCTGATATGTTTATCCTGGTAAACAGAATCATTGATAACAGCAGATGCTCATGCCGGACGCCAATCAAAAGGTAAGCAGTCAAAAGTCCAAGGATGAACATTCCTCCCATCCCCAACGTGCTCCAGCGCAAATTTCCCAACTGCGCCTGACTCTCCGTCGATCCATCCAGAAGCAAAGGTCGTAAATCTGGCTTCTTTTCGTCCCAAGATGCGATTGAAACCCATTCAAGAAAAAAATATATGAGCGAGCCGCCCATCAGGGAGGGAAACTTGCCTTTCAGCAACGATTCAACGGTCAAGTAGCAGACGAACGACATTATTACCCAGAACCGTGCCAGATGGAATGACTTCGTGTGCCATGGTTGCGGTAGTTTTTTGCTCGTCATGCTTGCCATTACTTTTATCTTACGGCTTAGCGACCGGCTTCACTACATCGCCGATCTGGACGCGGATACGATGTGCCGGATTGGTGCTGGCGACGAATGTCGCGTCGCAGGTGCGCGGGCGGACACGACGGATGGAAACGCGCAGTTTCGTACCGGCAGCCGTGACAATCTGCAAAACGTCGCCGACTTTGACGCTGTCTGACGCGCCCAGACCAATCAGGACCGTCTCGCCATCCACGTCGATCACCTTTCCCGTTTTGGCTACTTCCTTCTCTTCGCTCGCTTCGCTGGGGGCGAGGGTGTCCGAAGTCGCCGTCGCTATTGGCAATAGTGCGGTCGCTGGCAGTGCTTTCAAAGAGTCGCTCACCGCCGTTTCTGCGGTACGGGCGAGCAGTTCGCCGGGAATCTCGCCGTTCCCCCCGGGTAGATCGTTCGCGTCCGGTGCGGACGAAGACTCGCCCGTCGTATAGGCGGTGCGGTTTTGCTGCGTCTTCTCCTCCTTATCGCTCGACGCGATAGGCGCTTCCCACAGCACGAGTCCGTCGGCGAGGTCAACGAGGCGCAGGGAACCGGCGACACGGACCGTGCTTCGCGCCGTGATGGTCTGGCGCCACTCGATCTGACGGGAATCGGCACGGGCATGATAGTCGGAGACGGAACGCTCCCACAGCGGAAGCGTACTGCGGCGGTACTCGCGCAAAGCGGAAGAATATTCGGCATCGGTCTTGGTGCCAACGACGCCTTTGAGCAAGCCTTCGGCGAGCACACGCACGATCTCGCCGTCTCTGCCGCCGACATTTAAATCGGTGCGGAGGCGGGACGGTTCGGACGGGCGGCGCGGCGGTCCCGATAACGGCGGAGTGGTTCGTTTCGCCGACGACGTATACTCCGTGCCGCCTTCGGAGCGGGACAAATCCACGATGAGCAGTGCGTCTGCCGCCGCCAACTGCTGAACCTTTGCACGGTTCGCGCCGCGGGTCAGTCCTGCCTGATCGAGCGCGATCTCGGCTAAAACAGTGGTCAGCGCGGTCCGTTCCAGCACCTCGAACGCGTTCAGCCCGCGCAGTTCGCTCGCTGCCAATCCGGCGATGCGGTTCGCCGTTGCGTCATCGATGCGCTCGCCGCCCACGGTTGCCACCGCGACGCGGCGCACCGGGCGCAGGTCGCGGGCGGTCGCCAGCACGGTCGGTTTCTCGAACGCGGCTAACGCGAGCAGGTTGTCGCCACTCTTGTTCAAAACGGCGCGGAGCATTCCGGCGGTCGGGGCGGAAATATACGCGCGGACGTAGCCACCTGGCTTGGTTTCGCGCCATGCGATCACATCGCCGCCCGGCGTCAGCAGTTTGTCCGCCACCGGCGCGAACGCCGTCGGGATGGCATTCGAGACCGCCGAAGAGCGGTCCAGCAAAACGACCTCGTCCGTCGCGATAAGCCGTCCCTGTCGCGTTTCATACTCCCCCACCGGCAAACGGTGCGGCGGGCGGGTCCCGCGCGGCGTTTCGCCCAAAAACGGTTGCGCGGCCCCTTCCGCGCCGTCACCGATAGGCACGACGGCGAGCGAACGCACCGTTTCCGTGAGCGGCTTGCGCGGCGGTTCTTTCAAACTGCGGAATGATTTGATGGCACGCCGCAGGTTCGAAAGGTCCGGCGCGGACACGGTCATATCATAGGCGATCCCCCAGTCGCGCCCGGTGCGAACCACTTCCGTCCAGTTTTCCGTTGTTTCGGCATGGCAGTTAAGCGGTACCTGTGCCCACGGGGCGAGCCTCTCCCGGTCAATCAGGTAAACACACGTGACATACCAGCGCGTCTCCTTCGGCAACGCGTTCCACTCGCTCAGTGTCAGCACGCGGCGTTCCTTGACGGGGCAGTCCGCAAGTAACAGATCGGCCAGCGCGGGCGCGTCGGCGTCCACGTTGCTGATGACATAGACCCGTTGATTATTGAAGATCTTGAGAACGTCCCCTTCGCGCCCCCGCCCCCCATAGACAGGCGCGGAAACGAGAAAAAGCAGGGCCGCGTAAACGGCGCAGAGCAGGAGGGCGCGGATTCGGATAGGCATTGTCGGCACCTGCTATCTTTCTATTTCAAAGGATCTACCAAAAACACGACCGAAGTTCGCTCTAAAAAGTGGTCGCGCGCGTTCGCCGAAAGGATACGTTCGGCGTCACTGCGGGCGATCGTCGGGTTGAAGCGGTGCTTGTCCCCCGCTCCCGTCGCACGAACGATCAGCGGGTGTGAACCGGCGCGTTTCGAGCGGATCGCTTCCGACATGGAGCGCGGATATCCCACAATGCCGACAGCTATCGCATAGTCCGCGGAAACCCGCACCGTACCGTACACTTCGTTCCCGGCGTCATCCATCAATTTCGGGGCCATCGCGGCTTCGATATTCAATCCCCGACAGTCCACGATGACCGACGTAAACGGTCCCGAATCCGATTCGGGGGTCAAGCCGGGCTCACGGGCAAGCGGCGGGAGCGGACGCGGGATGGTGGCAGGCGGCAACGCGACAGCCGGTTCACGCGGTCCTTCCCAATCGGACCGCGCCGGTATTTCCGGCAGAATCTCCGGGTACACCGCCTCGGCGACCGAGTTATCTCCGTAAAGTGGCATCTCTACCGTCACCGTGGCGATACCATCCTTAAACTCTTCGCGGAGAACGCGGGCGTTTCGTAGCACCGCCTCCAGCCGCGTTTCGACCGTATCCGATTCGGTCTGAAAGTTTTTCACACGGGTCTCGCTGGTGACTTGCACACTGGATACCATCATCGCCAGGTTACGCAAAGCGTCCGCTTTAGCGGCCCCTAATGCCATCAGTCGGGCCTGCGCATCATTCGACGCGACACCCGGCGCAGGCAATGCCCCGGAACCGGTCGCCTTGATGACACCCGCATTGAAATTGACCCGCGCTTTGCCGTTCGCGCTCGTATCGACCAGCGGATCGGCATCACGGCGCACCGTGGTTGTGGTAGTCGTTACCGTCGTAGCCTGCGGGGCAAAGGCGAGAAAAAACGCGAGTGGTAGTAGCGAAACAATCATCGGTGCGAAAGCCTCCTGTGGGTCTTGCTCGGTAAACGTTTTTCTGTCCCATAGTGTGACAGATTCCGGAAACTTTTTCGCACTCATCGGGTCGAAAAGAGTTTGCGCCATTCAATCAAACATCGGCCGCAACCGGCGGAGAGTCCGATATGAACAATTGGATTCCTCCGTGCTACAATCACCTTCAATATGCGCTCACTAATTCCCCTCCTCGCAACTCTGCCGCTGTTACTTGCCCTCCCCGCGAAAACCGCGCCCGATATGCCGTCCCATGAGCCCGCCGTGAAAACCGTTGTCGGGCGGATCGACAAATCGCGGCTAGAAGCGATAGTGCATGGACTCGCTGCGTTCCCGACCCGGCATACACTTTCCGGGGCGAATGGGGTAGACGCCGCCGCGACATGGCTAGAAGGCGAATTCGACAAGATCGCGACCGAAAGCGGGGGGCGGTTGCAGATCGTAAAACAAACATGGACGGAGCCAGCCGGGAACCGCATACCCGCGCCCGCGGAGCTTACCAATGTCCTCGCCACCCTGCCGGGTACCGCATCGCCGGAGCGGGTGATTGTCATCAGCGGGCACTACGACTCACGGGTGACGGACGTACTCGACGCCAAATCGGTCGCGCCCGGAGCGAACGACGATGCTTCGGGAGTCGCCGTCGTATTGGAGGTGGCGCGAGCGATGGCACTGTCGAAAGTGCGCTTCCCAGCAACCGTGATCTTCGCCGCCGTGACAGGCGAGGAACAGGGTTTGTACGGCTCGGCGTACCTCGCGAAATCGCTCAAGGCACAGAACAAGAACGTGATCGCGATGTTCACGAACGATATCGTCGGCAACTCGCGCGGCGAGGACGGCAAGAAGGACGATAGGCGGGTGCGCGTGTTCTCGGCGGGCTTCGACCCCGGCGCGGAACCGGCAAGTCTCGCCCGGCAACGCGCCGCCGGGACGGACGCGGATTCCCCTGCGCGCACCCTCGCCCGCTCGGTGAAAATCACGGCGAGCCGTTATGTCGAGGGATTCGGTGTCGAGCTGGTGTACCGCAACGACCGCTACGGACGCGGAGGCGATCACACACCGTTCCTGCAAAACGGCTACCCGTCCGCCGTGCGCCTTACCGAGCCGAACGAGGATTGGCGGCACCAACACCAGGATCTGCGCACCGAAAACGGCGTCCAATACGGCGACCTGCCGGAGTTCGTGGACTACGCCTACCTGCGCCGCGTCGCGCAGGTGAACGCCGCCATCGTCGCCGAACTGGCTACCGCGCCCACCGCGCCGGTAAATGTCCGACTTCGGGGCGATTTATCCGCGAAAACGACCCTGACCTGGGATGCCGTGACGGACCCTATAGCCGGATATGAGGTGCTAACCCGCCGGACGACGGCTCCCGTCTGGGAAAAAACGGTGCGCCTTCCGGCGACGGAGGCGCGTACAGTACTGCCATACAGTAAAGACGATTACCTTTTCGCGGTTTGCGCCGTCGGCAAAACCGGGGCGCGAAGCCTTCCGACCATTCCGCTCGCCGGACCCGCCCGCCCATAACCCGCGCTTCTGCTTGCCTGTCTGGGTGAGATTGTGTATAACCCTGGCAATCTATATTATTCCGACCGACTATTAAGAATTTTCTGCCGAATTCGGTCGCGTTGTCAAGGATTCTATGCGCTCTAAATTTACCATCACTGCCTTCACTCGCCTCGCTTTATGCGGCGGGTATTTTTTCCTAACGTCTCTGGCTTTCGCCCAACAGACTCCGCCCGCTACCCCGGCCCAACCCGCTACCCCGGCTCCTCCACCGTCCTACCCGACGGCGGCGCCCCCGATGGCTCCCGGACCGTTCACGATCCAATCCGCCGACGGCAAATCCCGTCTGAAAGTCGGCGGACTCGTCCAGTCCTATCTCCACGCATTTCCCGAAGACGGGCGCACCGGAAATAGCGCTTTCAGCCTGCGGCGTGTTCGCCCCATTCTGGACGGCGTGTTGTTCGACTTCGTCGAGTTCCGCCTCATGCCGGAGTTCGGTGAAGGACGGGCGATTTTACAGGACGCTTACGTCGACTTGCGACTCCGCCCGCAACTGCGCCTGCGCTCCGGGAAATTCAAGGTGCCGTATAGCCTGGAGCGGTTACAGATGGCTGCGGACGTGCCGTTTCTGGAGCGGTCCATCGCCGGGAACGTGATCCCGATCCGCGACGTGGGGCTGATGCTGATGACCGATCCCGACCGAAACGGGCTGGAGCTAGAGTTCGGGATTTTTAACGGCGTCGTGGATAACGCCGCGGGGGACGGCAACGCGGATAACGCCCTAGAACTCGCGGCACGCGTGTTTTACCAACCATTCCGTAGCCGCCCCACCTCACGTCTGCGCGGATTGGGTGTCGGGATCGCGGCAACGGCCGGTTCGACGACGGAACCGCTGAGCGGGCAGACGTTCCGCACGGCGGGACGGTCGGCGTTCTTCCGTTACGCGGAGGGCGTGACCGGGGACGGCGAACGGACCCGGTTCGCGCCGCAATTTTTTTATTACGTCGGTCCGCTCAGATTCCTCGGCGAGCATTTTACGACGCGGCAGGAAATCCGCAAGGGGGCAGCGGCAACACACGCGGTTACGAACGGATTCAACCTGCAGGCGACCTACGTTCTGACGGGCGAGCCGACATCGTTCCGCAACCCGGTCGCCCGCCGTCCCTATGACCCGGCTACCGGGCGCGGGGGTGCCTACGAACTGGCGGTGCGCTACTCGCAGTTCCGTGGCGACGACGAGACATTTTCCCTCAGCTTGGCAGATCCCGCGACCTCGGCGGACAAGGCGGACGCGGTGACCATCGGGATCAATGCCTACCTGAGCGGTGACCATCGGGATCAATGCCTACCTGAACCGTCAACTCAAAGCGCAGTTAAACTACGAACGCACCGATTTCGGGCGTTCCATCCGATTCCCGACCGGCAGTCAATCCATCGAGAACGCGATCCTGGCAGGGCTACAACTAAACTTCTGATTTTTTGTCCTGCGCCGTCCGCGCAGGACAAAAAAATTAGGAGAAAAGCACGGGAGCAGGACAATTGCAACGTGTCCTTCAATGAACTGGGGAGAGGTGGAAGAAAAATATGGGCGGTTTTGTAAGGAACGGGGGAGGGTTTATGGTATCAGCCTTGCTTATGGGCGGGGTCGGATGGGCGGTGCAATCGCCCCCTAAGGGTACCCCACTCGTCCCCGTCGCACAAGTCAAGCACCCGCCGATTGACGAAATGAGTGGCATCGTCAAAAGCCAACGCTACTCAAACACCTACTGGGTGCATAATGACAGCGGCGACGTGCCCCGCTTGTTTGCATGCCGTGCGGACGGTTCGTTGATTGTTCCGGCGTGGCTGAGCGGATCGTTCTTTGGCGATACGCCCGTTGAGGGTAAACAGGCGTATCCCGGCGTCGGCGTTTCTCTGGCGGCGAACTACGACTGGGAAGACATCGCGATAGATGGTGACACACTATACGTCGGCGATGTCGGAAACAACGGCAACGCCCGCAGGGACCTTGGTGTGTACGTGATCCCCGAGCCGAACCCTGCCGAGGTAGGCGGGACGCGCATTTTGAAATGGCTCCCCGTGGCGTACCCGGATCAGCAGGCATTCCCGCCCGCGACGTGGCATTACGATTGCGAGGCACTATTCGTCGTCAAGCACAAACTGTATTTTCTGACCAAGTGGCGCACCAGCAACCAGATCGGCGTACCGGATGTGGGAACATCACTCTACCGTTTAGATACGCAGTACACCGACCGCACGAACGTTCTGAAGCTTGTTGAAACCCGCAACGACGTGGGCGGTTGGGTGACAGCGGCGAGCGTTTCCCCGGACGGCAAAACGCTCGCCGTGCTTTGTCAGGCACCGGTTCAGTCGGTATGGCTGTTCGATATTTCGGGCGGCGGAGACAAATTCCTGTCGCGCCCCGCGCGGCGGCTCGTTTTCACCGGGGCGAAGCAATGCGAAGCCATTTGTTTTGAAGACGCGAATATGCTTCTCGTCACGAACGAACAGCGCGACATATTCCGCCTGCGGACCGCCGAATTCTCCCGCGTTACCCGATGATGCGAGGCAGTGCGAATCAAGACGGAAACGAGCAGGATACGCCACCACACCGCCTCGTATCATCAAGGAACAAAAAAGCGTATCAGTAGCAACGTGAGCGCGATCCCGCCGCAGACCGTGATCAGTGCGGCGACGCGTAGTCGCTTGAGAAAGAATACCAGTCCCAAGCCGGTCAGGGAGATAATGACTAGGAAAATGGCGGAGATATCCACGACCTTCGACCACACAGCGCCGGAATGGCGCCCTTTGTGCAGATCGTTCATCGCGGCAACCGCGCCCTCCTCCGTAGTTGTCAGGCGATAGGTCCCGGTGCGGCGGTCTATGTAGCCGTCAGCCGCGTAGCCGGGCGCCTTGAACGATACCAG
>JACMMA010000432.1 GCA_014379275.1 Armatimonadota bacterium
AAAATCGTGTTCGTGCGCACCGTGGCGACGGCGTTCGGGTTGGTTTTCGGCGAAGTGCCGGGCGCGACGCCGAAGAATCCGGCTTCCGGGTTGATCGCCCATAGCCTGCCGTCCTTGCCGATTCGTAGCCACGCGATGTCGTCCCCGATCGTGCGAACGCTCCATCCCTGCGCGGCGAGCGCGGGCGGGACGACCAGCATGGCGAGGTTCGTTTTCCCGCACGCCGACGGGAACGCCCCGGCGAAGTAAGTCTTCCCGCCCTCGGGGTCGGTCAGTTCCAGGAGGAGCATATGCTCGGCGAGCCAGCCCTCGTTCTTCGCCAGTGCGGACGCGATACGCAGCGCGAAGCACTTCTTGCCGAGGAGCGCGTTCCCGCCGTAGTTCGAGCCGACCGACCAGATAAGCCGTTCGGCGGGGAAATGGCAGATATAGCGGTTCGCCGGGTCCAGGTCACCGGTCGCATGCAGTCCGGGCACGAACATGCCGTCGGTGCCGAGCGCGTCCAGAGCGGGCTTGCCCATGCGGGTCATGACACCCATGGAAACGACGACATACGGCGAATCGGTGAGCTCGACGCCGACGCGCGCCGAAGGCGACCCGACCGGTCCCATCAGGTACGGCACGACGTACATCGTTTTGCCGCGCATCGCCCCGGCGAACAAGGGGCGGAGCAATGCCTTCGCGTCGTCCGGCGCCATCCAGTTATTGGTCGGTCCGGCATCCGCTTCGCGCGGCGAGCAGATAAATGTCCGGTCCTCGACGCGGGCGACATCGCGCGGGTCGCTTCGGTGCACGTAACATCCGGGATGCGTGGTCTGGTTCAGCGTTTGTAGCGTCCCGTCCGCCGTCATCTGCGCGAGGAGACCTGCTTTTTCCGCTTCCGAACCGTCGCAAACGACGACCCGCTCCGCCCCGGTAAGTGTGGCACACTCCGCGATCCATTGATTCAGTTGGGCGTGGGCGGTAAGCGAGTCGGGTGATGCGGGCAACAATAGGAAAAACCTTTCGGGACTATAGACGTATTGTAAGGGGGCACAGGGCGCGTGTCAATCCGATTCCGGGGCGTTCAGGAGAAGCGCAATCTCGCGGACAGTGTCCTCGGCTTCGGCGCGTTTGTCGGGCCGTACGTTAAATACCTGCCCACTGGGGTGCGGCGTGGCGAAAAACGGCACGGGCGTCAGAGCGCGGATGCTCTTTGCCGCGGATTGCGCCTTGAGACCGACCAGTACGATCCGCATGAGGTTTGGCAACCGTTTCAGCAACCCGTCCAGGTAGGGTAACGCCGCCCGGATATCGGCGGGATTCACCGGGCGGATACGCCCTTGCCCGTCGCCGACGTACCAGGGAACGATGTTCCAGATGAGCGTATCGCGGCGGGCAATCCCCGCCCCGGACAACAGTTCACACAGATTCCTGGCGGTCGGATCGGGATTGTTGCGCGAAACAAACGAAGAAACCACCGCTTTCGGTCCCGGTGCTTCCAGCAAGAATAGCACGCGGGCGTCGCTACCGCCGTCGCACGGGTCGAAGTTCGGAATTGCGTACTCCGGTCCGCGTTCCCGCCGGATAACATCGAGATATTCCCCGAGCGGTTTTAGGGAAGGCGTCGTAAGCATTGCCGCACGACGCTCCCTTTCGTGCGGTGATTTCAGCGCGTAGGGGGCGTCCGCGTTTATTAACTCCAGCAACTATTTTTCATCTCGATTTCTTGCCCGCGTTACCGCGGCATTGTTTCGTTCTACCCATTTTCCACTCTAGATCACCCGCCTAAAAAATATATGAACCACGGTGGTGGTCAAACGTGCGACAGGGCGAAAAGCGCGGTAACATACCCCTGCACAAAACGTCCGACGGCCCCTTCGCATCGTCGGCATTCATCGGGGCGTGGCTCAGCTTGGTAGAGCGCTGCGTTCGGGTCGCAGAGGTCGTGGGTTCGAATCCCGCCGCCCCGATATAAACGCGAGTTTTAGGTTGAATCATCGTTTTTCAACCCTTTACTTCGTTTCGTACGAGCCTCCGAGTTCGACAATGTAAATTGATCGGAATCGGAGGCTCTTTTGCTCTTTCAGGACGTTTATGACGATTTTGTTCGGTATCTCGAACACGAACGAGGGGTAGCGCGCGCCACGCGGGAGTGCTATATCTCATGGCTCCACCACTTCATCAAGTGGTGCGACGGCGAGAAAATCGGCGACACATTCTCGGAACGTTTCAACGCGCCCCTCCTCCGCCGTTACCTCTACTACCAGAACGAACGTGGTCTGCGCCCCCGCACGGTCCGAGGCGTGTTCGCGCCGCTACGCGCCTTAGGTGTCTTCGCCCTCGACCATAAACTCGTAACCGAGGACTCCTCCCGCGCCTTCCGCCTCCCGAAGTATGACGCCGCCGAGCGCCCCCAGATCGCCGACGCCGATCTGCTGACCCTTCTCGCCGCTTGTGAACGAATCGCAGACCGCCGCCGCTCCGCACTGGCACGTGCGATGATGAGCGTACTCATTTACACGGGCGTACGGTTCGCAGAGTTTATCGCCTTCAAGTTTACCGACCTCGACCTCAAGGCACGTACTTTAGTCGTCCGACACGGCAAGGGCGAGAAAGCCCGCACCCTACACCTCTGCGATGAGTGCTACATCGCCGTGTCGGAGTGGATAGTTGAGCGGTCGAAGATCGGCGCGAAAACTGACTGGCTGTGGCAGTACGACACGCGGCGGCGTATGGGTGAATACGGGACGCGGCAACTTATCCAAGACATCGTGTTCATCGCGGGTTTACAGGATCACCCAGGCGCGAAGCCGCACTCAATCCGCCACGCTTTTGCAACCCGTTTATTAAGAAATGGAGCCGACCTAACGGCAATTTCTGCCTCGCTCGGACATCAGGGACTTGGTACGACCTGGACATACCTACACTCCACAAGTGAGCCTACGAAATCCATGCAACAGTTCGCCAGTTTGCAGTTGCAGGAGCCGCCTCCCCAGTTGTCAACGCCGAAACCGCCTGGACAGGCGGCGAAAACGCCCCGTGTCGATGCAGAATCGGGTCGATTGCGCGACCACATGATGCGCCGACGTTTACCCGCGGCAGGATCGGGAGGTGCAAAATGACCGACTACTTCGCCAATCATACGCGGCGTGATGGGCGCGATTAGAGGCGGAGAACGAAATCCTGGTCCTGAGCGGACGTAACCCGTAACGCGTGTATGAACATCTCCGCGCGGCGATCAATGCCGCGCCCCAATCGGGCGTTAGCAGCCGAAATGACTGGTTTCGGCACAGGTAGATAGGGTCAGCAAAAATTGTTTTCGCAGACCCGTGACGTCTTCGGTTGATGTGAACGAGAACACGGCATGGACACCAGAAACAAAGTAAACAAAAACCGTACTAACTTTCAATTATACGGATTAAAATCGGCGGGCGGGATCGGTGTTCTACCCCGCCTTCGCCCTGCTCCGCCCGCGCTACAAGGAGGCGCGACGGTATGATTTCTAATCATAGCACAAGCAATACCTCACCAGGAATCGAGCCGCTCAAGATGAAAAACAATGCCCTGTCGCTCACGGCGGGAAGCGTACCCTACATCAAGGAACTCCGCCCCATCGCGGGCAGCATCGCGGCCTGCATTGTCATGCAACAGCTCGACTTCTGGTTCGCCCGCCACGCGGACGGTTTCTATAAATTCCTGGAAGCGGCGGAGAACCACGAGGCGTACCGTGTCGGCGACTCTTGGTGCGAGGAACTGGGCGTGACGGCGGATGAATTTCGTACCGCCTTCGACAAGCTTGCCGTTCGCTACACATCGCGTACCGCGTTCGAGGCCGCGCGTAATGCAGGCGATGTGTTCGCGGGCAGGTACTACTGCTCCTATTTCGATAAGCGCCGCGGACTGACCTATTACCTGCGCAATCATGAGGCGGTGGATGCCGCACTTGATCGCCTGTTCGCGTCTACGCCGCCACCCAATTCGCGCAATCCCGTATCCCCTGTAGCTGGCAAATTCCATCTACAGGGATCGGGCGGCGCGGGACCGCTCTGTAGCTGGCAAAACCCATCTACAGAAACCGACTATTCCCGCCCTGTAGAGCTGGCAGAATCCATCTCTGTACCTGCGCTACGCCATCCCGATAATAAATCCACAGACCACATCAGAGACTACCCATAGACCAGCCGCACAGACCACAACGGCAGCCACGCCCGCCCCGCTACCGCAGCATTCGGCTGCGAGAACTCGAAGTGTTGCTGCTTGTAATAAGGATAAATCTCATGTGGGTGCCTCTGAGTCTGACGCGAATGGATTACAGGTCGCGGCCGTCCCCAACGAGACAGAAAGTCCTGTGGTCGCCAGCAAGGAAGCGACACGGATGGTCGCTATCCTGGTCGCGCAGGGGGTGTCGGCGAAAGTCGCTGGCGACCTGGCGACCGATCGTGTGACCGCAGCACGGGTCGAGACGGAGGTCGCTTACCTGCCCTACCGCAAAGCCGATGACCCAGTAAAAGTCCTCGTCGCTGCGATCAAGCATGGCGAGTATGGAGTCCCTTCAGCCTACACAGCCGCGCGAAAATCATCCGATAAGCAAAGACAGATGGAGTCAGATCGGGCGGCGGAATCGGTACGCGCGGCGGCTGAGGTCGAAGCGGTTCGGCTCGAAAAGGCGACTCGGCTCGCGGCTACTGAACAGGCCGAGGCGGCGCAGGCGGCACAGGATGTGGAGTTGAACGCCATGCTCTCGCGTTTCACGGCGACGCAGCGGGACCGCTTGGAGGTGACGGCATGGGAAGAGGTGGCGAGGACCAAAGGTCCTGCGGGCACAAAGGCGGGGCGTGTCACGGCGGGAATCCTGTCCAGCAAGGACGCCCTTGCGAGCAACATCACGAAGGTGGCATACAAGCGCGTTCTACGCCACTTGCTCGCCGAGGCGGCCGCGAAAGGAATCGGACGATGAAGCAAGGCAGATCGACCGTGCGGACGAAGCCTGCGTGCGGACGAAGCCTGTGTCAATGCGCCATACCGTTGAGACAGGAATCGACTCCTGTCAAGTAAGGAATCGACTGCTCGCGGTTGCGCCCTCGGTGGGACCAGTGCCCGCCTCGGTGGAACGTCACGTTCCGCCCTGCACAGGCGGGGGACGGTTCCGAACCGCGACCGCCCCCGATTGAGATCGCCTTGAACGCGCCCCCCAGACGATTGCCGAGACACCGCCAGCCAGTCTGACAGTCATATCCGCCCGTCTGCCGCCTGAGTTCGATGCCTACCTCGCGAGATGCGTCTACAGACAATCTACGGACTGACCCGTCAGCATCGTCATCGAGTGTCTCCTCTCGCCGCCCGCGCCGCCGCTACTGCCGCCTCGTTCCGCGCCCGTGTCGCCGCCGCTTCCTCGGCGTCTTTCTGCTCGCGCCAGGCCTTCGCTGCTTCTACAGCCGCGCAGGCGTCCGCGACCACGCGACCGTCCACGAAATTCTTGGCTCGCTCGTATGCCTCCATTGTCGATTCCCCCTCCGCGACTTCGATCTCGATAGTCATTGACGTGCCTGCGTTTTGAAAGCCGAGCGAGCGTTGCTCCGAGCGGCCGTATGTTATCTTGGTTACATTCATATTTCTTTTCCTCAGAACCGCACGTGCGGCTCGTGTCAGTCAGTTCTCGTCCAGCTCCAGTTCGTCCCCGTCCAGCTCCAGTTCGTACCTCTCGTCACAGTAGCCGCCCGAACCGTACTGATCGTCCTCTCCCAGATCGCAGGAGCAGACGCGCTTGTCGATCCGCCATTCCCGCGCATCATCCGCGTGGACCGCACAATTGTCACGCTTCCAGTCGCGCTCTATCGTCTCGCGCTCCATCGTCTCCACCGCCGTCAGTTCCATCAACTGCTCCCACTCCCCGTCCGTCGCATGGCGACCCGCCTGTATCAAAGTTTGCATAATTGCCTTCCTCCGCGCCAGTGCAGGCGGGCGCGGGCACCTGTAAAATGCCGCCCCATAGATATATGGGGCGGTAGGTGGATGCTCAACCTTCCGTTGTGAGATAGCGCATCCACTTTGTCGTATCCCGTGAGCGAAGTTTCGTGTTCAATCTGGCGTCACTACGCCTATGGGACCCAATCATACGTCCGCTTCCTCCTCACACATCTGCTCTTCTGCATCTTCATCAGTCCCCGAACGCAGATCGAAAAGTTACATATCAATCGGTAATCCTCCTGTAATAGCAACAGAGCATTAACAATGCTTTTAATTCTCGCCATCTGTTGCCACTTCCGTGTCGTTTGGCTGAGAACCGTGTAGCGACATGAACATCTCGATGATTGTTTGCGGCAGGCTCGGGTCGAGCCGCCCAACGCGTTTTGGTAAAGGAAGTGCGCCGTATGCCTCGTACAAATGCGGCAGATCGAGATCTCCCCCTGTCGAAAGAAGCGCGGCGGCGAATGAGGCGGCTACGGTCGGCGCCCAGTCGTAAAGATCGTCGGCGTTCTGTGCCATAGCCAACGCCCTGTGGTCGTGGATCGCTCCGTCCCGTTCGATTACCAGTCGAAGTTCCCACCAGCGATGCTTACGAGTTGCCTCCACGTCACCACGAATCACGATAACGTACAAAGCGGTTACTTCTTTGGTGACGCGATCCCCTACCGTAATGATCTGATCGTTGTGTGCCCTGACCTGTCCTACGCAAACCTCTGCGCGGGCCATCTCGCGGGATTTGACTTCCACATCCTCCGCCTGTCGCGCCTCCAGTAGTTCCTCCGTGAGTTTTTCGACGGGCCTCGCATCCATCATAATGTCCTGCTTTCTCGCGCGAAACTGACAACGCACGGCAAATGCCGTGTATATACGGTGGAACACCCGTTCCGCCGCCATCGCGTTCGCACTATAGGTGTCGGTGATACTTCGCGTCATGATGCACTTGCGCGACGTACAGCGGGCGGCGCTCTTCGAGGAGGCGCCTGACTTCATTACGCAGGCGAGCCTTCTGATCCGCGTCGTCTGGTTCAGTAGTATCCATACCGCTGTCTACCTCAGATTCGCCCGCTGGGTGCCGCGCTCCCGCTCGTTCAAGTCTGCGAGGCACTTGTCGCCCGATATGTACCGATCACTCTGTAGGTGCGGTCAAGACACCTGAAGTCGTCCGTCGCACAGAGTAATCGTTGACAGTTATAACTCCCAATGCCATTCTTCGCAATATTTACGTGATTATCGCAAAAAATCACCTTTTTACTTTCAAAAAGGTGCTTTTTTGATTCAGGGGAATCGGCGAACGCGGGGTGCGGGTGTCGGCGAGAGCGGTTTCAGTCTTCATCTCGGCGGGTTCAGGTCGGGTCGGTCGGGTCATGCGGGGCACTGGTATAATTACTTGTCTGTTTGGTTAACACCCCATTTTTCATGGGTGCGTGTCCCCCCGTTCTCGTGCAGCCCGTCCCGATTCGGCACGACATCTCCGCTACCTACTTGGAGAGTTTGCCGCCTGACTTATCCCTTCCCGAATCGCGCTTGCGCAGGACATACCGCGCGGGTGTAACCAATCCCCGCGACATCGCAGGGACGTGTTCGGGCGCGGGCTGGTCGCGGTGGGGTGACGGCTTGCTAAGCCTTGACGCCTCAAGCTACAAGGTCATCCGACCGTGCTTGAATGCAAGGCATCGGCGGGGTGGGGACGAGTGTGCCGAGGTCGTTGTCGATAGGAGCCTTCCAACGCCCCTTCCAGAGTAGGACACGGCTACTGTGCCACAAGCCGCGAACAAACGGCTCCAACGGACCTTCTTCGCAAACCGTAGGACAATCGTTGGCCGAACATACCCGCGCTACGGCGGTGCTAATCAACGGCTCGGTGGGGGTACGGTTGGAGAACCGCCGATCTGCCCATTGTCCTCCTTCATCCATCCATTCGGGGGCTTTAAAACGAGGTCTGCTACCTGCTCCGACAGGACGCTCCATGAGCCACGTCAATTCAGGGAACGGACGGCCATTTTTGACACCCGACTATAAGGCATCTATGGGGCAGCCTGTTCTCGCCTACGGTGTATACTCCACTTGCATCAGCGTTATGGCGAGGTCGTTGGGTGCTTCCCGCACGTGTTCCACCCCGCCGCACAGAGCCTCGTAGAGTCACGCCGCCAGCACTGCGCTCAAGCACAGGTCGAGCACATACCCACCAGACCGAGAGCGCGGTGCCGCCCGACGCCAGTGCGGGGTCAAGGATCGTCCCGTTCACCCGCATCTCGGTCGCGACCGAGATGATGAAAGAAAGAAGACGCCGCGTTTTTGAATAGCCTCCCCGCCAGAAATTAGGAGAATCACCAGGACAATGGCGAGGCGCACCATCACGGGCATAAAGATGCCATGCCCCTGACGGCAAGCACACTTTCAGAAGCAAAAAGGGTACACTCGTCGGGTAAATGCCGCTTGAACAACCAGATGAACGCAGTCAAAGAGGTCAGCGCGGGCAGAGGAAGCAAGGGAACGAACGTGTCCCTCGCAACGAACACCCCGATGTCGCTTCCTACCGTGAGGCTGTTCGACGCGCCGTGTTCCCCCCGACCCTTGCTCTGGTGGTCCTCGCGGGGTTGCTCGCATGGCTCGTTGCCTCTCTCGTTTCAGCGGCGCGGGCAGTGGAACGCTGCGACGCCGTAATCGCGCAGGCGACGGCGACCCTGAAACTTGCTTTGGATGCTGAAACAGGGCAGCGCGGCTACCTCGTCGGCGGCAATTCTACTTTCCTCGCCCCGTACACTCTGGCGCAAGCCCAGCTCCCCACTGCCTTTGACAGTCTCGGACCCCTCGTCGCGGATGACCCTGCTCAACTCGGACACGTCCGCGCCGCACGTGCGACATACACACGCTGGGAAGAGAATGCCAAGCAGGAAATTGCGCTCCGCCAGCGAGGCGACAACGGCGACGCCCGCGACCGCAAAGCATGGATAACCGCGTTCAACAGTGGACGCGGCAAAGTCCTCATGGACGAGTTGCGCCGCGATTTCGCCGATCTGACTGCCACCGAGGAAACGCGGCGCGGCACCCGATCACGGACGGCTCAGAACGCCGCACGGGCGGCATTTGTGGGTGGAACCCTCGCAACGCTCGCTATTGGGGGGATTCTCGCGTTCGCGACGCGCCGTAACATGGGGACACTGGTGTCCCGTTTCGAGCAAACGCTCGACGAGGAGCAGGAGGCAAAGGAAAGCCTCGGTGCCACCCTGTACGGAATTGGCGACGCCGTGCTGGTTACTGACGAGCGCGGGTTCGTCGTGCGGATGAACCCCGTGGCGGAAAGCCTGACAGGCTGGACCGAAGCCGAGGCTAAAGGCAAAAGTGCGAAGGTCGTGTTCGACATCGTGAACGAAACGACGCGGCAGGTCGTGGACAGCCCCGTAGACCGCGTAATCCGTGAAGGCATGATCGTCGGCCTCGCCAATCACACCGTTCTGCGCCACCGTGACGGAGGGGAGGTCGCCATCGACGACAGTGGTGCGCCCGTACGCGGCAGAAGTGGCGACCTCGTTGGCGTGGTGCTGGTGTTCCGCGACGTGTCCGAGCGGCGGCGGCAGGACGCGGAACTCGCGGGGGCACTCAATCGCGAAACGCTCGTCAACACGGTCGGGGCGGCGATTCGCGACAGCCCACTCGACGCCGACGCCATCCTGCGCACGGCAGTATCCGCACTGGGGCAGGCAATCAGTGCCGACCGTTGCTACTTCGGTCGTTACGACCAGTCCTCCGACTATGCTCGCCTGTCCCCTGAATGGTTTCGCGACGGTCTACCGCCCATTGAGGGCGAGTACCCGATGTCTCGCTTCTCGATCAACCGCGACCCGTCCTACAAGGCGGGCGGGACGCAGGTGGTGGAGGATGTACGCGCCTTCGCCCCGCCAGGTGCCAACGCAGAACCATCCCCCCTCGAAGCACTCGGTTTGCGTGCTATGATCCGCGTCCCGATTCAACTCGGCAACGGTATGACCACGCTGGCAGTCGCGATGTCTGGCGGACCGCGCCGCTGGACTGAGAACGAGGTACGGGCGGTAGAAACGGTGGCATCACAGGTACAGTCCGCTTTGGAAGCGGCGCGGCTGCTTGCCGAAGAGCGGACGCGCGAACGCGAGGCGCGTCAGCGGGCGGAGCGCGAGTCGGTTCTGAACCAGATCGGGACGGCTATCCGCGCTTCGCTTCCACCTGCCGAGGTCGAAGCCGTTGCCGTGTCGGCACTCGGCAGGGCACTCGGGGCAGATCGGTGCTATCTGTCTGTCGTAGATGCGGCACGCGATAGCGTGGTGATCGGGAGGGATTGGTGCCCGACGGAGGGCGTGCCGACCCTGACAGGTAAGTACCGCCTGTCCGAGTTCGCCGTGGACGTAGACGAAGTATTCGGCGGTGGTGAAACCCTCACCGTGACCGACACCCAAGCGGAGGGCGCACCGTGGGGCAGTGATACCGCCGCCGTCCTGTCGGGAATGGGTGTGCGAGCTATGATAAATGTGCCGTTCCACGAGAACGGCCAGCTCGTCGCCGCGCTCGGAGTTGCGATGGCGCGAGAGCCGCGCCAGTGGACGCCTGAGGAAGTGGCACTTGTGGAGGCGGTCGCGACCGAAACGCGGAAGGCAACCGAAGCGGCGCGGGCGCGGCAGCGCGAGCACACCATCGCCGAGCAACTTCAGGAGGCGCTGACCCCTGCCCCGCCGACCGAGGCTCCTGGCCTTACGCTGGCGAGCTATTACCGCCCCGCGCTCGACGAAGCGGGCGTCGGCGGCGACTGGATGGATGTGTTCCCGCTCGGCGGGGGGCGGGGCACTGCAATCGTCGTGGCGGATCAGAGCGGCAAGGGCTTGGCGGCGGCGGCACAGGTAGCGACGGTGCGCAATATGCTCCGAGCTATCCTCTATGAGAGCGGCTCGGTCGGCGATACGGTGAATCGCCTGAACACGATCCTTGCCGAGCATGATCTGCTGACGGGTTTCGCCACGCTGTTCATCGGCACCTACGTCGCCGACACCGCCAGCGGGATGGAGGGCACGCTCTCATACGCCTCCTGCGGACAGGA
This sequence comes from Armatimonadota bacterium, assembly GCA_014379275.1. Classification (GTDB taxonomy): domain Bacteria; phylum Armatimonadota; class Armatimonadia; order Armatimonadales; family Armatimonadaceae; genus JACMIU01. Next base: position 11,015 of record JACMMA010000432.1, read on the forward strand.
GCCTGGCCTCGTATGGCGGGCAGCGACGGGCGAAGTGGAGGAACTGGGACCGACGGGACCCGTACTCGGCGCGTTCGTCGGAGCGGAGTTTGGAGAGCAAACCATTACGTTGTCGGCGGGGGATATTCTCGCTCTATTCACAGATGGTCTGACCGAGGCGGGACCGAACCGCAAGGATATGCTCGACATCAAAGGCGTCGCGAGCCTGTTCGCGGAGGCCGCGTCCGATCAGGAAGCGACGGCGGCGTCTGTTGCCGCACGCCTGATTGCGGAGGTCGATGCGTTCGCACGGGGCGGCGTGCGCGACGACGTGTGCCTGCTCGTCGCGCGGGTGACGGGTTGATTCGGGTTCTGATAGGCGCGACCTCAGTAACGTTTCATTTCTGCTATACTGGATATAATATATTGAATGTGGCGGGGGGGCAGACCCGCTACACGAAACGCAAAAAATCGAAACACCTTCATGCCCAATCCCGCCATGCCCGATCCCTCCTTTCACGCCCCCTCCGCTCTGGAGGTGGCACAGGTTTCTGCGGAAAACATCACAGAAGCCCTGAAAACTTCGGAGATACGGTATAGGCGTCTGTTCGAGACGGCCCGCGACGGCATCCTGATTCTTGACAGCGACGAAGGCAAGATCACCGATTCCAACCCCTTTATGACCGAACTGCTGGGCTACTCCCACGACGAGCTTCTGGGCAAGGAACTATGGGAGATCGGGCTAATCAAAGATAAGGAAGCGAGCCAGGAAGCGTTCGGGCAGTTGGAGCGGGATGGATACATCCGTTACGAGGACCTGCCGCTCGAAAACCAGCGGGGCAAAAAGCGCGAGGTAGAGTTCGTCAGCAATCTCTACCCCGAGAATGGGCATACGGTCATCCAGTGCAACATCCGCGACATTACCGCCCGCCGCGAGGCCGAGGCCGAACGGGAAAGGACGCTGGCACAGCTTGAAGCGGTCCTGACAAGCGCGACGGACGGGATCATCGTGAGCGACCCCGCGGGCAACATCCTGATGTGGAACCCCGCGGGCCTCGCCATGCACGAGTACACGGACTTAGCAGACGCGCGGCGGCATCTTTCGGAGTTCCGTGACACGTTCGCCATGCGTGATGCGGACGGAGGTGCCCCCCTCTCGCTGGATAAATGGCCCTTGTCGCGTGTGATGCGGGGCGAAACGTTCACCGAGTACGAACTTCTGGTGGAGCGGCTCGATACGGGGACGATATGGTGGGCGTCGTACAGCGGTGCCCGCGCCCTCGGCGACGGCGGCAACCCGCTCCTGCTGGTGCTCACGGTGCGCGACATCTCGGAGCGCAGGCGGATGGAGGCGCAGCGGGTAGCCCTGACCGAACAACTCAGGGAGGCCGTCGAGAGGCAACGCCGCTTCCTGAAGGAAATGCTCTTCGGCCTCACCGAAGGCCACATGAGACTGTGCGACACGCGGGGCGACCTTCCCGCGGAGCTGCCGCCCGTCTGCGACCCCGTCGAACTGACCGCGATGACGTTGCGGCTGTTGCGTCAGCAGGTCGATTCGATGACGGAAGAACTGCGGTTCACCAAGGAGCGCGTATATGACCTGAAGACGGCGGCGAGCGAGGCGGCGATGAACGCGGTCAGGCACGGTGGCGGCGGTGCGGCTCGCGTCCACGCGGACCCCGCCTCAGGAGTGATCCAGGTTTGGATTCGGGACGCGGGCGAGGGCATCGCCGAGCACTTGATCCATCGCGCCGTGGAGAGCGGCTGGACCACGGGCGGTTTCGGACAGGGCTTCTTCCTGATGTGGCGGACCTGTGACCGCGTCTATCTACTCACGGGAGCTACGGGCACGACCGTCGTGCTGGAGATGAACCGCACCCCGCCTGCACCGTTTTGGATGCACGAGGGGGTATGACGGGTCGCGAGTCGACGAGACGAGCGGGGCGAGTCGACACTCGGAAACGCGGGAAACATCGGTACGACGACTTTCTCGTCGTTGCGTCGCTTCGATCCGCCTGATAACTGATCGTAGTGACGCCGCTGACGGTTCTGTCCATAACTATCCGATTGCGGTTTCCCGACAGCATGGCACGCATCCTGCAATAGAATCAGGCACCATGACGACGAGACAGGAACCGCGCGGGAGTAGATCGCGGGCGGAAGGTGCTGACGGCAGTTCTTTCGGGGCGGCGGTGTTTCCTGCCCTGCCGCTATTCGGCGGCGAGGGCAGCACCTCTTTCGACACGCCGACTATAGACTCCATCGACTCCGACATTCGGGAACTGGCGGATACGGTCCCCCATAAGATGTGGTTCTCGGGACCGCGCGGCGGGGTCCTGTTCCTTAACGCCCGCTTCACCGAGTACACGGGCGTGCCCTGTGAGCGGGCGTGCGGGATGGGGTGGCGCGACGTGGTCCACCCCGACGACCTGACCGAGTGCCTGGACGTGCGCAAGCGCGACGAAGCTATTCGGTGCCGCCAGCCCTGGCACCTCGCCTACCGCTTGCGGCGACATGACGGCGAATACCGCTGGCACACGGGTCGCACCGTGCCCCTGTTCGACGTGGCGGGCGTCGTCCGCAGGTGGGTCGGCACGTCTACCGACATTCAAGACGAGAAAGACGCGGCGCAGCACCAGCGCCGATTCATGCGCGACCTGACCGAGCAGAGACGGCTGGAGGAGGAGCTAAAAGCCGCCCTCGACAAACAGAGCCGCGTCATGGAAACGCTCCAGAACTCGCTCCTGATGGTGCCGCCGCCCGACGCGTTCCCTGGCCTCGCCATCAAACCGCTGTACGAGTCCGCCTCCGACGACGCTTTAATCGGGGGCGACTTCTTCGACACCTTCGCGCTCGCGGAGGACACCATCGCGCTGGTGGTCGGGGACGCCACGGGGCACGGGATCGAGGCGGTGACATACACCGCCGAAGTCAAATTCGCGCTACGGGTTCTCCTGCGCGAGTACCCGCAGCCCGCCGTCGCGATGGAGCGCCTGAACGCTTTTCTGGTAGACAAGACGCGACTCGACCCGTTGCACGGGGGCAGCCCTTATATCGCCCTCGCCTTGTGCGTGGTGGACACACGGGCGCAGGAGCTTTCC
>JACMMA010000433.1 GCA_014379275.1 Armatimonadota bacterium
CGCGGTTTTTCATCCCGCACCTGGACGGGGAATCGGCGACGCGGACGGCACAAGTAGAAGCGACCGTAGCATTAACGGCGTCCTACCTGCGCGTCGCCGCCTGCTCCGAGCCGTTCCTCGCGCTCGGCATGGTACTGACCGGCGCGTTGCAGGGCGCGGGCGAAACGGTATCCCCTACCCTCGTCACAATTGTGACGATGCTTTTCCTGCGCGTGCCGCTGGCATATCTCCTGCTGGCGAACGGGTACGGCACAGAGGGAGCATGGTGGGCGATGTCGCTATCCACTATCGCGCAGGGCATCGCGACCGCATACCTGTTTCGTCAGGGCAATTGGCAACGAACACGGGTTTAAGGCTTGCTTTTGTTGCCCCCGTCCGGGAGGACAACAAAAGAAACCACCAGAAGCGCACGATATAATCGAGACCGTGGCACCCGATAATTCAGTGACGAGCGATACCATCCTCGCGTCCGGCAAACGTACTTTGAATGAGGCGGCGGACGCCGTAGCGCGGATCAGTGACCGGTTGAACGACGGCTTCGTCCGTGCCGCGCAAACCGTGCTCGCCTGTGACGGGCGCGTGGTTGTCACCGGGATGGGCAAATCCGGCTTGATCGGGCGCAAGATCGCCGCAACGCTGGCGTCCACCGGTACCCCCGCGCTGTTTCTGCACCCCGCCGAAGCCCTGCACGGTGACCTCGGCATGATCGCCGCCAAACACGATATCGCACTCGCCCTTTCCTATTCCGGCGAAACCGACGAACTGCGCGCCATCCTGCCCGCGCTCAAACGTCGCGCCACCGCACTCATCGCCGTCACAGGAAATCGTGAATCTTCGCTCGCCCGCGCCGCCGATGTCGTGGTGGATGTGTCGGTTCCGAAAGAAGCCTGTCCGCATAACCTCGCCCCCACGACATCGACGACGGCGATGATCGCCCTCGGCGATGCCCTCGCTATCGCCGTGATGGAAGCGCGCAATTTCTCGAAAGGCGACTACGCCTTGCTGCATCCCGCGGGTTCACTCGGTCGCCGTTTGTTGCTTTGCGTCGGGGATGTGATGCGTACCGGGGATTCGCTAGCAGTCATCGGCGAGGCGGCGACGCTCGCGGACGCGCTTTTCGCGATCACTAAAGCCGGAGCTGGGGCCGCCTGTGTTACGGATGACCGGGGGAAATTGTCGGGTATCCTGACCGACGGCGACGTACGCCGATTCTTCCTGCAAGCCGGGGACGGTGCGCTCAAGCGTCTCGTCGCCGATGCCATGAGCCGTGGCCCGCGTGTCACGTCGCCGGAACGTCTCGCGGTCGAGGCGTTGGACCAGTTCGAGAACGAGTCGGTGCGCCCCGGCGACCTGCCCGTCGTGTCGGAGGACGGTCGCCCGGTCGGAATGTTGATGCTCAAAGATCTCGTCCGCGCCGGGATCGTCCTTCCCGACGGAGACACGATGTGAGCGACGGGACCTCACTCCTCACCCGCGTGCGGCTCCTCGCGCTCGACGTGGACGGGACGCTGACCGACGGCACGGTGACGTTCACCGACGACGGACGCGAACTCAAGACATTCAACATTCATGACGGCCTGGGCATCGTGATGGCGTCATTGGTCGGTTTACAGATCGCGTGGATCACCGGGCGAACGTCGCCGATGGTGGAGCGACGCGCCCGCGAGCTGGGGGTGTTCCATCTCCTGCAAGGCGTCCGCGACAAATCACGGGCGCTGTCCGAACTCGCCGCACGGCTCGGCGTCGCGCCGGACGCCATCGCCTTCATGGGCGACGACTGGAACGATTTGCCCGCGTTCGAGGTGGCGGGGGTGTGCATCGCGCCGGCGAACGCCGATGCAGAACTATTGGAAGCCGCGCATTACGTCACGAAACGGAACGGGGGTCATGGCGCGGTGCGGGACGCGATCACGGCGATACTGCAAGCGCGTGGCGAGTACGGCATCGCGAAAACGTTATATCTCACGTCGCTGTCGGCTCCGACGAAGAGCGTCGGGCAATAGATTTCTTAGGGCGCTTTTTATACTCGGGCGGGCGGCGGCGATACTGATTCATCGGTTACGTTTCGCGGGTTGAAACCCACGCCTGTGGGCACTGCGTGCCGAGCGTCCTCGCGGACGCGCCGAGCATGTATCGCCGTCGCGACTGCCGAATGCAACCGGCATATCCACGTCCAGAGGACGTCCGGCACGCAGTGCCCACAGGCGTGGGTTTCAACCCGCGAAATGTGAACGATAGTGCCCGCAACGAAAAAACATCATGGAACCGATCACACTTTCTTACCCCCCTGTCGCCGTACTCATGCTCGTCGGACCGTCCGGCGCGGGCAAGTCCACGTTCGCGGCGACGCATTTTTTGCCGACCGAAGTTCTGGCGTCCGACGAATTTCGCGCCCGCGTCGCGGACGACGCTTCCGCACAGCATGTCACGGAAGACGCGTTCGCGCTACTCCACTTCACGCTCGATTTGCGGCTAAAGCACCGCCGCTTCACCGTGGTAGATTCCACGGCATTAAAACCCTCTGCGCGGGCGCAGATCGTGGAAACGGCGAACAAACGGTATGTCCCGGTCTACGCGCTGGTTCTCGACGTACCGCTGGACGAATGCGTACGCCGCGACGCCCGCCGTACTGACCGCACCGTGGGCGAAAAAGTGATCGCACGGCAGTACGTGACGTTCGAGCAGGCGCGGCGTGAACTGCAAAAAGACAAATCGCTCGCCGGCGTACAGGTGCTGACGCCCGAGACGGTTCACCACGCGCAAATAGTGCGCGGCGCGTCCGCCGTGAGCGGCAACCGGTTCGATATCATCGGCGACGTTCACGGGTGCTACACCGAACTGTGCGACCTGCTGAACGACCTGCGTTATGAATGGGGCGAAAAGGACGGCTTGCCGCGCCACCCCGAAGGCCGCCTCCCGGTCTTCGTCGGGGACCTCGCCGACCGGGGACCCGACTCAACGGCGGTGCTAAAACTGGCGTGTCGTCTGGTCGCGGCGGGGCTTGCTTTGTTCGCCCCCGGTAACCACGACGATAAGCTGTTCCGCTTCCTCAAAGGCGGAAACGTGACGCGCACACACGGATTGGACCGGACTATCGCGCAGTGGGACGCCCTGCCGGAAGCGGAGCGCAACACACTGACCACGGACATTCTGACCTATCTCGCTACCGCCCCGACCCACCTGGTGCTCGACGACGGCAAGTTAGTCGTCGCCCACGCCGGAATCCGCGACGAGTGGATCGGGCAACACCACGCGTCGGTGAAATCGTTTACCCTTTATGGCGACGTGCGCGGCTTCGAGCCGGGCACGAACAAGCCGGTCCGCCACGACTGGGCGTCCGAATACACGGGTCCGGCGTTCATCGCCTACGGTCATACACCGTCGCCGGTTCTTGAATGGCAGACGGACGACGCGACCGGTCGCCGCTACGTCCGTCTGCCAATCGTGAACGGCACGGTAAACCTGGACACCGGTTGCGTCTTCGGCGGCGCATTGACCGCGCTCCGCTACCCGGAGCACGAACTGTACTCGGTTCCGGCGCGGGCGGTCTATGCGGAACATGAAGGGTTGCCGTATTCGCTCACGGAGGGTTTTCAAACCCCCGAACAGGGCGTATACTAAACGACATGCCGACATCGAAGCCGCGCGCGCCGCTCTCAACGGTTCCCGTCACGTTCGCTTTACTGACGGGAACGCTTCTTGCCGCCGTTTTACTGCCCGGGGTCTTGTCGCCGCGATCCGCCCGCTCCGACGAAACGCTACTCCCACAAGCCCCGGCGACTCCGGAAGCGTTGGCGTTCTTTGAAACGAAGATACGCCCCGTCCTCGCCGACAACTGTTACTCCTGTCACGGCAAAAATGCGCAGATCGCCGGGTTGCGTATGGACTCGCGGGAAGCGCTACTCAAGGGCGGCGATTCGGGCACCTCGCTCGTCCCCGGCGACCCCGAGAAAAGCCTGCTCCTCCAGGTCGTCCAGCATTCTGGCAAGATCAAAATGCCGCAGGGCGGGAAACTGAAAGACAACGAGATCGCGGACATAGCCGAGTGGATCAAGATGGGTGCCCCATGGACCGCGAAAAGCCCCCCCACCCCCAATACTGGGGGAGGCGGAGCTAGCAAGGGGCGTATTCCGGCATCCCCTCTTACTCCCCCAGTATTGGGGGTGGGGGGGCCTCCGAAACTATGGTCGCTGCAACCGGTGAAGAAACCGGCACTCCCCGCCGTCAAAAACACCGCGTGGTGCAAGCTCCCGGTAGACCGGTTCGTTCTGGCGCGGTTGGAGGCGAAGAATATCGCCCCGATGCCGCCCGCTGATAAGCGCACGTTGCTCCGCCGCGTCACCTACGATTTGACCGGACTCCCGCCGACGCTCGCGGAAACGACCGCCTTTTTAGGGGATAAGTCCCCCGACGCTTACGAGCAAGCGGTCAATCGGCTTCTCGCATCACCCCGCTACGGCGAGCGCATGGCCCGGTTATGGCTGGATGTCGCCCGCTACGCCGACACCAAAGGCTATATGTTTCAGGAGGACCGCAACTACCCGAATGCGTATACCTACCGCGACTGGGTGACCGACGCGTTCAACCGCGACACGCCGTACGATGAGTTCGTCGTCCGGCAACTCGCCGCCGACCGGTTGCCGCCCGGCGACGACAAATCAAACCTCGCCGCGCTCGGCTTCCTGACCGTCGGGCGCCGCTTCTTAAACAACGTGCCGGATATCATAGACGACCGAATCGACGTCACGATGCGCGGCTTCCAGGGGTTCACGGTCGCGTGCGCCCGGTGCCATGATCATAAGTTCGACCCGATCCCGACACAGGATTATTATTCCCTGTACTCGGTGTTCGCCTCGACCAAGGAAACCGCGCCGGAGATTTCCAAACAACCAGTGCGGGTAGCGATGGCAGTCGAGGACGTTGAAAAGCCGGGCGAGGGACGAGTTTTCAAGCGGGGCAATCCGGGGAATCTCGGCGACCCCGCCCCACGCCGTTTCCTGCTCGCCCTATCGCCGCCCAATAAGCCGCGCCCGGAATGGGCGGACGGCAGCGGACGGCTCGAACTCGCCCGCGCCATCGCGTCGCCGCAAAACCCGCTCACCGCCCGCGTTTTCGTCAACCGGGTATGGCGGTGGCACTTCGGACAGGGCATCGTGCGCACGCCGAGCGACTTCGGAAAGCAGGGCGAAAAGCCGACACATCCCGAACTGCTCGACCACCTCGCGTCGCAATTTGTCGCCGACGGTTGGAGCGTCAAGAAATTACACCGGCGTATCGTTCTTTCGGCAACGTACCAACGGGCATCCGGCTTCGACGCGAAGTCCTATGCGGCGGACCCGGAGAACCGTTTGTTGTGGCGTCAAAATCGGCGGCGTCTCGATCTGGAGCAGATCCGCGACTCGCTCCTGGCGGCGTCCGGTACGTTGGACACCAGTAGCGTCGGCGGACCGGCACAGGAGATGTGGAACGCGCCGTTCATGACGCGTCGCGCCCTCTACGGCAAGATCGACCGGCAAAACCTGCCGCAAACTTTCCGAACGTTCGACTTCGCGTCGCCGGATTCCACCAACGCCGGGCGGTTCGTCACCACGGTCCCACAACAATCGCTGTATTTCCTGAATGCCCCCCTCGCTATCGAGCAGGCAAGGACTCTGGCAGAGTTGCCGGAGATACGCGGTGCGAAGAACGACGGCGAACGCGTCCGCACTCTCTACCGGCGGCTGTTCGGGCGCAGTCCGTTGCCGGATGAAATCGCACTCGGGAGTCGGTTTCTGTCCGTCGGCACCGCGTCCGGGACCGGACAAACGTCGCCTTGGCAGTACGGGTACGGGGCATGGAACGCGGAAACAGGGCGGGTACTCTCCTTCCTGCCACTCCCCCATTTCACCGGCGGGGCGTATCAGGGCGGACCGGCGATACCCGATCCGAAGCTCAACTACCTGTTGCTGAACCCGGACGGCGGGCATCCCGGCGTGGATGCCTCCAATTCCGTGATCCGCCGCTTTGTCGCACCACGCGACATGACCGTTTCCGTATCGGGTACGCTGTCGCACGACCAAAAAGAGGGCGACGGGGTGCAGGCCGCTTTGTTCTCCTCACAGGGCGTCACGGTCGCGCGGTGGTCGGCGCATCAGAGCAAGGCGGAGACGACGGCGGCGAATATTGTACTCAAACGCGGCGAAACACTGGATTTCGTGGTGTCGCCCGGACCGGCGGGGAACGGATTCGATTCTTTCCGCTGGTCGCCCACAGTTACCGAAGCGGGTGGCAAAAATGCGGTATGGTCCGCGAAGAAAAACTTCGAGGGTCCGCTACCGACGCCGCTGAACCGTCGCGAGCAGTACGCGCAAGCTCTGCTCATGACGAACGAGTTTTTGTTCGTGGATTAGGCGGGGGGCAAAACCCGATCGAAAAGAAAAATCTATGTCGAATTACAACCATAGCCAGCGATTACAGGACCGGTTTCTGACGCGGCGCGAACTGCTCGCGCGCCTCGGCAACGGATTCGCCGCGCTCGGTCTCGCGGGAGTGCTCGGTGGCGACGCGGCGGCGGATGCGGCGGGGATTAAACTGTCGCCGACGAATCCCCTGCTCCCACGCAAGCCGCACTTTCCCGCGAAGGCGAAGCACGTCATCTTTCTGTTCATGAACGGCGGGCCGTCGCACATCGACACCTTCGATCCGAAGCCGGAGCTGACGAAGTATAACGGCAAGCCGATTCCGGTAGATCTTCCGACCGAGCGGAAGACGGGAGCCGCACTCGGCTCGCCGTTCGCGTTTCAGAAGTATGGGAAATCCGGCCTGGAAGTGAGCGACTTGTTTCCGCATGTCGGCAGCCACGCCGATGAGCTCGCGGTGATCCGCTCAATGTACGCGGATGTGCCGAACCACGAGCCGTCGCTGCTCTTAATGAACTGCGGCGAAGCGCGGATGATCCGTCCGTCGCTCGGTTCGTGGGTGACATACGGCCTGGGCACGGACAACCAGAACTTGCCGGGGTTCGTCGCGCTGTGTCCGGGCGGGTACCCGATCCAGGAAACGCAGAACTGGCAGTCCGGTTTTATCCCCGGTGTGTTCGCGGGGACGCACGTCGACCCCAGTGTACAAAACGTCGAAGCCGCAATCGAGCATATCCGTAACCGTTACGTGCCGAGCAAATCGCAACGCGAGACTCTGGATCTGGTCCAATCGCTGAATAAGCGGCACTTAGAGGCGCGGCAGAACGACGCCCTGCTGGAAGCGCGGATTCAGAGCATGGAACTCGCCTACCGGATGCAGACCGAGGCGACAGATGCGTTCGATGTTTCGCGCGAACCCGCGCACATCCGCGAAATGTACGGCGACGGGGAATTCGCGCGGGGGTGCCTGATGGCACGGCGGCTGGTGGAACGCGGGGTGCGGTTTGTGCAACTGTATCAAGGCGACGGGCAACCGTGGGACAGCCACGACGATATCCATGTCGCGCACAAGAATCTGGCGAACGCGTCCGATAAGGCGATCGGTGCACTCCTCACCGATCTGAAACAGCGCGGCTTGCTCGAAGAAACGCTGGTGATCTGGGGCGGCGAGTTCGGGCGGACGCCGACGGTGGAGCTGCCCGGCACCAACAACGCCGGGAAGCAGAACGGGCGGGATCACAACCACTACGGTTTTACGATGTGGCTCGCCGGGGGCGGGGCGAAGGGCGGGACCGTGCATGGCGCGACCGACGAATTCGGATTCAAGGCGGTGACGGACCCGGTGCATGTCCACGATCTGCACGCCACGATTCTGCATCTGCTCGGCTTCGATCACACGAAAATGACGTACCGACATGCGGGGCGAGACTTCCGCCTGACCGACGTGTACGGGTCGGTCGTGCGCAACGTCATCGCATGAAAAAACGCCCCGCCAAGATTTCTCGGCGGGGCGTTCTGCGTTTTTTCGATTAATCGTTCGGGTTGAACACGATGCGCTGTTTGGATTCGACCGGCTTCCCCCCCTTGGTCGCCGCTTGCCACCGATAGGAAGCACACGCCCTCAACACCGCCGCGTCCACATCCGGGTTGCCGGAGGAACTGACGATCTTGTACGAGGACGAGCCGTTCGGCCCGATGGTAAACTCGACGGTCGCACTTTTCGGGCTGGACGCTTTCATCTCTTCGGTCAACTCCGGCTTTTTGCCGGAAAGACGCTTCGCATTGATGATGGCATCGAACCCCTGGGGGTCGATCGTCTTCGAAAGGCCGTCTCCGGCTTGCGGCGCGGAACCCACACGGGCTTTCTTGTCGTTGCCGCTACGTACCTGGACGGGTCCGTTGTTATTGCTGTTTTCTCGGGAACCGATGCGCGTGGTTTGTATGTCGGCTCCGCCACCACCCGCCGCCGCGATTTTGATGTCCGCACGACTGCCACTGCCTGCCGCGCCGCTACCCTTGCTGTTAACATCCGCGCCGCTACCGGCACTGTTGCGTACTCCGAACTCGCCCGCGGCGTTCGCGCCGCTACCGGCACCGACGCCCGAACCCCGGCTAGCCACCGGACCGCCGTCCCCACCACCCGGACCGTTGCCCGGTCCGCCACCGGCGCGGCCACTGACGCCTTCGCCCGCTGCCAGACCCGCGACACCGCCGCGCGCCCCGGCGCGAACACCTTCGCCGTTGCCCGCACCGCCAATACCAGAGGTGCGCAACGCGCCATCACCCGGTGCGCCGCTACCACCGGCGATCCCACGGGCGCTAACCCCGCCCGCGTCGCCAGCCGCGCCGCCCGCGAGCGCACCGTCACCGGCACTCGCCCCCG
>JACMMA010000434.1 GCA_014379275.1 Armatimonadota bacterium
CCCGCCGGGCGTCGGGGAGCGACTCGAACAGTTTCGGCATTCCGCTACCGCGCCGGGAAACCACGCCGCAGTGCAACTCCTCAGCGAGCAGAACGGTCTGCGCGCGCAGAGCAGGAGTTTCTTGCGCCGCCGTGGTAACAAATAAGTCGGCGCGGGTATTTTGCGCCGGGAGCCCCCCCACCCCCAACCCTAGGGGAGCCGGAGGGGGAGAGGCGGGGGGGCTCCCGGCGCAAAATACCCGCGCCGACTTATTTGTTACCACGGCGGCGCAAGAAACTCCTGCTCTGCGCGCGCAGGCCGTTCTGCTCGCTGAGGAGTTGCACTGCGGCGTGGTTTCCCGGCGCGGTAGCGGAATGCCGAAACTGTTCGAGTCGCTCCCCGACGCCCGGCGGGCGGTGGTCGTACAAACGAACCGGCTGCTTCTCGTGGACCGCGACGGGCACTCGTTTTTCCAGCATCCGAACATGGGCTACCTGCGGTTCGGGCACGTCAGCACGGGTGGGCAGGACGCCCTTTTAGAAGCCACCGAGGCCGCGCCGGGCGACGCGATACTCGATTGCACCCTCGGCTACGCGTCGGAGGCGACCCTACTCGCGTATGCCGTCGGGGAAACGGGCGAAGTACACGGCGTCGAGGCGGTGCCCGAACTCGGCGTCGTCGTGCGGGCGGGGCTGCAAACCGTGACCACGGGACGCCCCGTGCTCAACGACGCCATGCGCCGGGTGCGTGTCGTGCATCTCGGACCGAACATCGAGTACCTCCGCGCTTGCCCGGATAAGCGCTATGACGTGGTGTACTTCGACCCGTTTTTCGAATCCGTTTTGGAGGATTCCCAGCCGTTCGCACCGATCCGACTGTTCGGAAACCACGCCCGCCTGACGCCCGAAACGGTTCGAGAGGCGGTGCGGGTGGCACGTCGCCGCGTTGTCGTAAAAACCACGCGCTGGGGCGAAGTGTTCGCGGACCTGGGCATCACGGAGCATTTAGAATCGCGCAACGGCAAGGTGGCGTATGGGATCGTGCGGGCCGGGACGGACGCATTCTGATAGCATCCCCATTACCCTAGTACTCCCGATCGGCGACGTCGCATGGGAGTACTAGGGTAATGGGGATGCTAGTGTTGCGGAGTTACCGTCCGTTAACAGTGTGTGGAAAGGTGCCGTTTGTGGCGTTGATGGTAAAAGCCGCCCGGCTACAGGTCGGTTCGGTGCTCACGATGTTGACAGAGTATGTGCCTTTCGAGGGGCATACCGGCAACGTTTTGAGGTAGTTCGATGCCGAGTTGCCCGCGGTATACAGGTTTTCTATCGTCGGTGCCGGTGAGGACGGGTTCAGCTTATTATCCAGCGCGTACTGTTCTTTCGCGGCCTCGATATAGTAAAGGTTCTTGGAACAGCTTCGTGAGCGTGACCTTTCACGGGCGAGGATGAGGTTCGGGGCACCGATGGCGAACAGAGTGCTGATGATCAAAAGAGCGATCATTACTTCGATCAGTGTATAAGCGCGTCTGGCGTTTCTCATTTCAAAAACTTTCTTCCCTGTTGGGTGCAGATATTTTCTGCGTGGTTATTGGTATTGTCGAAGTTGACCGACAGGATGTAGGTTAGCAAACATCGTGCCGATCCCGATACTAAATCGTTTCGGACAAATATCTGCCCTTTTCGCTCCCGCTCTCAGTTGGAAGGTATCGTTTCACCGAAGGCCGGAGACGTAGCGTTCGGCGCGATGGTAGTGCCATCCTCAGACGGGTCGAATGGGTTTCTGCCTTGCTCCACGCGGATCGCGGAATCGGAAAGGCGGGAAATATGACCGTCGCAGAAAAGGACCGCCGATGCGCCGTTGTGCCGGGGCTTTATCCACTCCTGCGTGATGGCGCGGGAGGGTAATACCAGATCGCCGACCTGATAATCCCCATCGCGCCGTGCCCCGCTGTAGTAGCGAAAGCCGGTGATCGCATTCGCCCCGGCACGGTTCGCCGTATCCCAGATCGCGTAGGTTTGCGTCGGGACCTTGATTTCCGCTTCGTTGACCGGTAGCCCCTTCGGATCATACTCCGGGAAAATACGCCCACCGAGCGCCGCGTTATAGGAATAGGTCATCACATCATAGTCGGAGGCGGGGCACAGAAGCGGGTCTTGCTTCTCGGACTTGCGCTCCTCGCGGTAGGGTGTCAAACGCTCCGTCCAGGCCTCGTAAGATCGCTGAACCGGTCGGGTAACAGACCAAAGGTGTTCGAGCGGGGGAGACTCGGCAAGGTTTCCTGGGGGCGGCTGCGGGAGCTGTGGATAAGTCCCGTCATAATCCTGCACATACATCGCGATCATCTGGTGTAGCCGCCCGAGGTTCGATGAACACGCCGCCGCCCGCGCCGCGCCCGCCGCCTTTTTATACGCAGGAAGCGAGATAGTCAGCACTATGGCGATCAGTAGCGCGATCATCGCCCACTCCCAAATGTACAACGCGCCGCGATCCCGGCGCGGGACCCAGGTCGGCACCGTCCCTTTGGAACGTTGTTCGCGCCCGACACGCCAGACGAACGGGTTTTTAGGGGAAATGGGAGGAATAGACACAGGCGTGGGTTATACCGCAAGTTTCGTACCGGAAGCGGAGCGAATTTGCAAAAACGTCTGTAGCCCCCCGCCCCCAGGATTGGGGGCGGGGGGCTACGACGAATCCTACTCAAAAAGCGGTACGCCGAAGTTCTCGAACATCACGCGCAGGGTCGGTAGCGGCAAGCCGATCACGTTCGATAGGTCGCCGTCCACACGGGAGACGAAAGCGAGTGCGCCGCTTTGTATGCCGTACGCCCCGGCCTTATCCAGGGGGTCGCCGGTAGCGACGTAGGCGTTTATCGCGGCGTCGGAAAGATCGTCGAACGTCACCCGCGTTTCCACGACACGCACATCGCGCCGCGTGACTTCGCCGCCGCCTTCGCTTTCGAGGAGTGCGACGCCGGAATAAACCGAGTGCGTTTTGCCAGACAGGGAACGAAGAAGCCGTTTTGCGTCGTCCGCATCGACCGGCTTGCCCAGAATCATACCGTTCGGGGACACCACGTCGGTATCGCAACCGAGCGTGATGCCGACGCGACGGGATGCCACCTCCTCCGCTTTTCCGAGCGCGGCGGCGCGAACATATTCCACCGGGTCGGTCAACCGCTTCAACGAGTCCTCGTCAAAGCGCGACACGACCACAGTGAAGCGCACCCCCAGGAGAGCGAGTAGTTCCCGGCGGCGCGGCGATGCCGACGCAAGCAACAGGCGCGGCGCGTCCGCGTCCGGCATCTATGCTTCCAACTCTTCCACGGTCATGGCACCGGAATCGTCCGCAGAATCCGTGCCGGCGGACGCCTCGCTGGCGGTTTTCTTTGTGCGCTTACCTTTCGCCGGGGCGAGTTTCTGCTCCTCGTCGGTAGGCTCGGGCGTTTCCGCACCATCTACGAACGCGGCGACCGTTTCCGGCGACGATTCTGGTTTCGGGGAAGAAACAAATGCCCCGGTTTGCGACGGCACCGCGGTACGTTCCTCGTCGTCGGTGATCGCATACGGCGAATTGGTCAGGGCGTCACCCTGGCTAGTCTCCGGCGTGAAATCGACCAGGGCGGTGCCCTTCTCGGCGGACGTTTGCTCCGACACATTCACGGCGTCTTCGGTCACGAGTGACGCATCACTCCGCACCGGGGCAGGCGGGCTAACGACTTCGCGCTCCAGCGTTTTGACTCGATCTTCTAACGCTTTGATTTCGTCCTCCGCGCTAACGCTTCCCAGCCGACCGAAACCGAACGGGCGCGGCGCCGGTTTGATCGGCACTATAGGCTCGACGGGCTTCGGTTGCAAGACCTCGCCGTCTCCGCCGTCGTCAGTGGGGTCCACCTCCACCTTGCCTTGCGTTACGGCTTCGGTTTCTTCGCGCGTTTCCTCACGGAGCGACTGTACTA
>JACMMA010000435.1 GCA_014379275.1 Armatimonadota bacterium
GTCGCCGTACGGATTAGCCGCGTAACTCTGGCGAAACTCTTCCTGCACGACGGCGCGTTCGGATTTGAAGTTGGCGTCGTCCACGTTCAGGTTACTCATGCGCTCCGCCTCTGCCCAGAGCAATCGCTCCAGATGATTGCTCGGAACCGTTTCGTGGTAAACCGTCACATCGTCCGTCGTATACGCATTATTCTGTCCGCCGACGTCTTCGGTCAAGCGGTCTAATTGCTCGGAAACCATGTTCCGCGTGGATTTGAACATCAGGTGTTCGAAAAGATGCGCGAACCCGGACTTCCCGGGCGGATCATCTTTCCCGCCGACCCGGTAAAACACGTAGATAGCCACTGTCGGGGTGCGGTGGTTTTCCGAGGAAAGGACGCGGAGACCGTTGGGCAGAGTCCGATCTCGGTACTTCAAGTCGGGTAACGGCGATGCCGGGGCATTAGCAGTAGGCGGCGCGGCAAGCACACCACGGGAGGCGACCCCGGCGAAAAGTAACGGAAGCACGGCGAAATAAGACAGGCGGAAGCACATGATCAGATTATACCTGATGGGATCGGACGTTTGGAAACGTCCGACCGCGCATTACTCCACAGGCGCGACGGACACCGCTCCGAATTGCGCATGACCGCCCGCGACGAGCAGCCCGATGTTGCCGTGGGCGCGTTCCGGGGCGATTTTCGCGGACAGCGGGATGGCATCGGCAGAGGGGTCCGGTGGTTCGATCGTCGCGCTTATCGTGCCGTCGCGCTTGGTGGATATCGTGACGCGGTAATGCAGGTCGAGGCACCATTCGACCGGGACCTCCGCCAGAATCGCCTTCTGGTCATCATAGCACTCGACCAGGCGAGCCATGCCGTCCGGCGAGAGCGTCAGGGCGATATATCGGCGCAGACCTCGCCCGCATACCAGGACACCGATCCGGTCGGCGAGGTGTGCGTACATTTCGGTATGAACGGTGTAGTGGTGCCATTCCCGGCACCCGATCAGCGCGAAACCGTCTTCGGCGGTGTTCTGGATCAGCTTGAACTGGTTGCCCTCCCACGCCCCCCATTCGCTCCATTCGCTCGCCGCATTCACCCATGCCTTGTGCCACGCCTTGCCCGGCTCCCCCTCGGGCTTGGTAAATGTCACGCTCGGCGTACCTTCCCAATGGAGCCAGTCGAGATAAATCGTCCCGCTCCCGGCGTTTCCACTCACTTGCAGACCGACGGACGCGATCGGCTTGCCGCCCGTGTCGGGCACAGGAACATGGAAATGGTGCGCGACGCCGGGGGCGAACGATTGGGTTGCTACCGGAATCGTTTCCAACTTGTCTTTATCGCCGTACACCTGCATCGAGAGAGACACCTCAGCAAAATCGTCGTTCCCCGCGTCCGTCACCACACGGGCACGTAGCATCTGACCGGAGTAGATCGTCGGTGAGCATTGCATCCCGTAACCACCCGGTTTCATCGCTTCCGGCGGCAGAAACGTCGGGGTGTAA
Source organism: Armatimonadota bacterium (assembly GCA_014379275.1). Taxonomy (GTDB): domain Bacteria; phylum Armatimonadota; class Armatimonadia; order Armatimonadales; family Armatimonadaceae; genus JACMIU01. The sequence continues at coordinate 1,487 of JACMMA010000435.1, forward strand.
ACACAGGCGGTGCGTCCGGGTCCGACATGTTTATAATTGATCGCCAGTGCCCGCTCCGTTTGGGCGACTCCCTTCTCGCTGACGCGCCCGACCGGCTCGTTCGTCACGGAAACGGTCCCGCGGGAGGCGGCAGTGCCCTCGGCTTGGAAACCCTGTAACGCCCCCGGCATGTCGAAATGGAACCGCGCTCCGGCATCCGCATATACCGGACGTTCGCCACGTAAAATCCTGCCCATATTTGACACGCGGTTCGCTTCCTGCAACGCGTCGGTGATGCAACGCCCGCCATCGGCTGTGGGCAGATAGATCCGGTCGGCAACCGGCGAGCGGAAGTCTACACGAGAGTCGATCCCGTCGAGTCCGTTTTTGATGCCCATGATACAGCCGACGTTCGCTGCATTGCAGTCGGTGTCCCACCCCGCCGTGTTCGTGACCATCTGCGCCTTCTGGAAATCGTTGTCACTGTAAAGAAGCCCGAGCAGCACCACCGCGAAGTTCGGCACGACGTGGCAGTTTCCGCCATACGTGTCATAGCCGTACTTGTCTTCGATCTTGCGCAGGCACCGACGCCAGTCACTCCCGTTTTCTTTGTGCCATGCAGTCATGTCCTCGATGATCTGGTAGATGAGCGAGCCGGGGGGGATATAGGTTTGGGCGTTCCGCAGAAGTACCGCAATCTTATTCTCGCTGAATGCCATCGCCTCTATCGCGGCGATCACCTGCGCGGCGAAGATCGCTTCACCATCGTGCGAAACCGACGCGGCGCGACCCGCAAGATTGACAGCCATTTCCGGATCGTCCGGGCATATCATCCCCCAACCGTCGATGAAAATCTGCGCGCCGATCTGTTCGGCGACCACCTGACCGTTACGCTCGATACTACCAGAGAGCGGCGCGGGGACACCGGATTTGAGCCGGTGATAGGCGGTATGCTCGGTACTCAACCCTATCCCACCCCACCAAAGCACGGTCCGGTTTTCAATCAAATAGTTAAGCCATGTTTTGCCGATTGCCTCGGCGGATATCGCGGAGGAGATGCCATGATCGTCGAGGGCGCGCAGAAACGTAAAAGTACCGGAGATGTCGTCGTCTGCGACAACCAACGTTTGCTCTAACTTGTCGTTGACGTAGTACCAGACCTCACCAAGCTCACGTTCGATCCGCTCATTGAGCCAGCCCTCGAACGGTCGCCCCATATAGACGCCGATAATCTTGCCGAGAACGCCCGCGTAAACGCGCTGATCGTAATCCGTTGGTACTTTTCCCAGAGCCATTTTTCCTGTTATTCCTTTAGCCGGTGTTCGGTTCGCCGTCTGAGAGCCGTTTTCCTGTGTTATCGCAAGACGCCAGTTCACCGGGTTCGTCGGAACACACGCATTGCGCCACCGGTCACGACGTAGAGATTCCCGTCCCCGCCGACGGCGAGAGACGTAATAAATTCGTTACCATTTACCCGTACGAATGCCAGTTCGCTCCCGGCAGGGGAAAATTTTCGCACGAAGATTTCCCTCGGTTCCGGCGAGGTGCGACTCGCTGCATGACGGGTGGCGTCTTCCGTCCCGAGGGCATAGAAATTCCCCGCGTCATCCGTTTGTAGCTGGTAGCCACCGGTCGAGAACTTGCCGGCACGGATGGGTACGTCGTCCACCTGACTCCCCCCGTGCAGAGGGCGATAATAGAGCACATTCTCCCCCTCGTTGAAACCGAGGGCGAACGGGGTCCCTTCCGGGGAGAACGATACCCGTGACCCGAACAATCTTCGCTCTGCATCCTCGCCGTATATTTCCATAAATTTCCCACTCGCCTCCCACCGCAATACCACCGAGCCGGACAGTACCCCTTCGGGCGACCGGAGGTACGCAGTGCCGTAAATATCGCCGCCGGGAGAGATGGAAAAATTTGCCCCTGTCAGATAATCATAACCGGCCTCCGAAGCCCCTACCGGTTTTGAAAGCGTCACCACCCTGCGGGTCACCCCACCCGAATCAAGAAGGTACGCTTCGTCATAGACTTCGGGGAACGATTCTGAGTTGGGTAGGGAAGTCGCTGAGCCTCCGCAACCGACGTATGCCGGCGATAAAGCACCCAAAGCCATAACCGAGCCGACATGAAGCAAAGCGCGACGAGGAATCGTTCCGGGGGGCGTGAAGGACATGCGTGCCAATTCGTCAGACTGCGGGGTTATCCCTCCCGGGACGCAATCGGGCGCAGGTACAATGGGTTTGTGAAATACACCTTTACGTTGCTCAAGGACGGCGACGATTCGGCGCGGGAGAAGATCGTACTCGAAAGTCGGAGCAGCGAGTCGCCGCGACACATCGTCCTGAAGATCCTCGCCTATCTGCTCTTCCGGGACCGGACCGGGGGCTTGCCGCTACGGATCGAACCAGGCGAAATTGGGCAGCGCCACCGCCCCGATCTGCTCGCCGCGCAACCACTCACCGAAAAACCCCTCCTGTGGATAGACTGCGGACAGATCGAACCGAAACGGCTCGGGCGGATCGCGGCGTCCAACAACGACGCACGCATCGTGATTGTGAAGCAGACCGCGCGCGAGGCGGAACTGTATGCGGCGGTCGCGAAGAAGGAGCTTCCCGTACTCGGCGTCGGAGCGGCGCGGTTCGTCGGCTATCTCGGCTTCGCGGAGGGGTTCACGGCACGGACGATCGCTCTGCTACGCGGCGCGAACACGGTATGTCTCCGGGCGTCTCCGGACGACGGCATACAGTTCGAGATGAACGGCGACACGGTATCCACTCCCCTAACGATTTTTTCGGGCGACGCGAAGACGCTTGCAACCGCTGATTTCTGGGACGCGACGGCGATAAAGTCGGAATAAACTGAAAATTGTTTTCGCCCGACAAGGATTTCAGGTCATCCGTGCCGAATGTCCCGTGTAGCCCCATTTCTTAGAGGAGAAAAGCTGGTATGTGCTCTCACACACGCCGGGCAGTTCGCTCACTATGCGTCCTTTCCTGTCTCGGATTGATTTCATACGGATTAGTTGGTTGTGGCGGATCGGATTCCCCCAGCCAGTCGTCATCACCATCGCCAACGGTTTCTCCAACACCCGCTCCGTCTCCCACGCCCGCTCCCGCACGTGCCCGTGTGATGATCGAATGGGGTGACCGAAGCCGGGTGGAAGGATTGTCGTCTGCTCTTTCGGCAGAGATCCGATTCAAGGATGGCAAAGAAGGCGGTGGAGATCTGGTTTTCGTCGCACAACGTCCCACCGTGGCCGGCTCCTCCGAGTACAGGGGTTCACCCGAAGTGGAATACACTTCCGTGGAAAATGCGATCACCGGACGCCCTCTTGACCTCACGGTCACGTTCTACGCGGAACCGAATCAGGGCGGTAGCATCGTCGGCGTCGCCCGGGCGAACGCTACCGTGCGCTCAGACGGTTCGGTCGATTCCACTATCGCGACGTTCGGGACCATCCGCTCGATAATAGTCGCGCCAAACCAAACAGTCCAACAGGGGCAAACGACGACGCTACGCTACGAAGCGCGCGGCTCGGACGGAGGCGTCATTATGGTGCGCCCTGGCTCCGCACAGATCCGTATCGCCAGTGGCACGGACAGGGCGGCTGTGGAAGGTGATCTTTTACGTGGCATCCGCCCACGCGAGGCATCGGTCGTGGTTGTTATCGATCAGGCGAGTTCGGCGGCAACCCCGGTGTTCGTGACATCCGACACAACAGTCACCCCGAATGTCTCCGTGCTGAACATCTCGATCCTGAAAACGTTCGCCTTTACCGCGAACGTCACGGGAAGCAACATCACAGACAGCAACGTCATCTGGGGAATCATTGGTCCTCCGGCGGACGCTTCGATCACCCCGGCGGGCGTACTGACGGTTGGTCGCACGGAACCCGTAGACAGTTTCATCGTCACGGCGACCAGCGTGTATGATAGCGACCCGTCGAAAGTGGTTCGGATACCGGTCACGGTCCGCTCAAAAGTCGCGGTCGCCATACAAAACAAGTCCAACGCCGCCGTCGGTATCGGGGATGGGATCCCCCTCGCCGCGGTCGTCTCCGATCCGGACGGCCCGATCAGCGATACCACGGTGACATGGACTGTGGTGGACAGAACGACGAATAACCCCGCGAACGGCCTCGGCACGATCGACGGGGCAGGCGTATACACCGCCCCGAATACGCCGGGCTTATACCGTGTCATCGCCACCAGTAGATTTGACACACGCAAAACGGATTTCGTGGATGTAGACGTTCGCGCCGGGACTGTCGGCGTGGACGTTCAGTAGGAGAAGGACACCAAAACGTATGAAACGCTTGAATCATTTCTCGCGGGTTTTGCCCGCAACGCTCGCGCTGACCGCCTTCTCCTGCGCCGTGTCCGTGACGCTGCTGACCGCCGGTTGTGGCGGGGGTGGTAGCGATTCCTCCTCCGAAGCCGCCGCGACGCGCAAAAACGGCTCGGTGTCGATGACGATCAAATGGCCCCGTGCGGAGAACACGCGCAAGATCCCGCTCGCCACGAGAAGCATCACGGTGACGGTCACCGGCGCAGGCGCTACGCAAACGCGCACCGTGGCGCGTCCCGGCGACGGCTCCCCGAGCACGGTAACATTTAGCAACCTGCCGATCCGGGGAGAATACATCCTTGCCGGCACCGCGTTCGCGTCCGCGGACGGAACCGGTGTCGCTCTGGCGAGAGCGAGCGTCCCGATAACGTTCACCCTCGCGGAGCCGACGAAGTCCGCGACGCTCAATCTCGACACGACCATCGTGCGCCTGGATATTTCTCCGAAGCCGGTTTCGCTCTCCATCGAAGGTCCCAGCCGGACTCTCGTTTTGACAGCGGCGGGCTTCGATGCGGAGACTGGTGGGAACCTGGTTCCTGTCGCATCCGTGATCTTCAGCGTGGCCAACCAGAGCATCGCTTCCCTTTCCACAAACCCCGATACAGGAGTGGTCACGATCACCGGATTGACGGAAGGGCGCACTACCCTTACTGCGGTCGACCCGGAGACCAATAAATCCGTCACGGTGGATGTCGAAGTCGGGCGGCGCGCAACCGAGATATGGTCGAACTTCCTTGATGGTGAAGTGCAATCCACCGCCACGGTCTCGGCAGCAGGCAACGTTTACATCGGTGGCGCCGAGGGGCGATTATATGCATTCACCCCTGTGGGCGGGGTTCTGGCGCCCTTCCCGGTTGATCTTTCTCCGTTGCCCGCGCCGGTGAGTCAACCCCTGTTCCTTTCGCCAACCGCGGTTTATGCGGAAGATAACGCCGGAAACGGGTTCGTTTTCAATCCCGCTTCGGGCGCCGTTGTAACGTCGATAGCCTCGGAAGGGTATGCCGTCGCTCCGGTGTTCCCCGAGGGCAGAGTGCTGAACAGACCGGTCCTCGCTCCGGGAGGGATCATCTACTCGGGGACGGATATCGGGACTTTATCGAAGGCGACACCAACCGGTACGACTTTCACGGTGGCGCAAATCCCTGTAACCGCGGGACACGTGGTCAACACGCCGAGCGTTAACCCGACCACAGGAGCTGTCTTTGTTACCTCCTCCGATCTGGCGAGTCCCTCGGCGCAGTTCCACGCATTCGCGGCGAACAACACGCGTCCGTATCCGCTGGTGGAACTGGACGGTACGGTCGCGGTTGGCACCGCACTGAGCCTGAACGGAAATAGAGTATACGCAGCGACAGCCGATAATAGTCTCGGGACGGTGAAAGTGTACGGCATCAATGCCGCGAACGGAGCCATCACGTGGGAACGAACCTTGCCGAATGCACTGCTGGCTTCGGGTGCCCCTGTAGTCGGACCGGACGGCACCGTCTACATCGGTACCTGGGGCGGGAGAGACGATAGTGGGAGTGTCGGCGGTCAGGTGTTCGCCCTCGACGGCGACTCAGGCGCGATTAGACCCGGCTGGCCGTTTGTCGTTCCGTTCGACACGTCCGACTTCTCCGACATCGACTCCTCGGTTGCTGTGGGATCGGATGGAACCATTTACGCGGGGTCTGTCAACGGGAAGTTGTACGCCCTGCGATCAAATGGGACCGCGATATGGGATGTACTCGTCTCCGATACCGGCGAAGCGATCATCGCTACGCCCGGGATAGGCCCAGACGGCACTGTCTATGTCGGGGCGCGGGACGGCACGTTCAGCGCGTTCCGCTAGTATTCGGCACCAGCGGTTAGAGGTTGGCGGAATCTGACTTCTAATCGCTGGCGAACGATTCTCTTAGCTCAGCCAGTGCTCGCCGACTCGCGGCACGGCGCAGGGTGCTGAAAGTGCCCTGCGCCGTGCCGGTTTTTTCGGCCCAAATTTGTGTTCATAGACAGTTGCTTTTCCGCTGGAGGCGATGAGAATGAAGTCTATAAGCCCGTCTACCTTGGAAACCCTGGAGCATACTTGACACCGGATTTTACCCACACATTTCAGGTTCCAAGCGACGCGTCTGAATACTTAGGAGTCTCAATCGGGTGGAATGGGTTTGCGTACATAAATGACATTACGAACGGAGTAGGGAACCATTGGTTACGATGGAGGAAGCGGTTTTGGGCACAAGTAGGGGCGGGGATGACAATTCAACAAGCAATGGACAATGCCGATCTGTTGATAACTGGAGTACCTGGGCGAAGTATTCCCTATACGCAGACTGAGGTGTATAATAACAGAAAACGACGTCACGTATGGCAAACGCTAAACGCAGTTGAATTGCAACTACCATAATTTCTGTTGAATAGGAAGCTAACGTATTACGTTAGCTTCCTCTACTTACTAACGGTTTAATGGATCGAGGACAACATGGTGCGAAACGTGCAGACAAGCTGGGTTGTTGTGTGCTCCATATTCGTCATCACTGTGTTATGTTCATGTCGTGACTTCACAAAAAGGAACACTAATTCCCCGAAGTCGATGTCAGCGAAGCCGATGTCAATAACGAATATAGAGGCGGATCATCGGACGCGTGAATTCGTTAAAGAGTTACTCCTTACTGAAGTGAGTCACATTCGATTGGTAGGGTCAGGTACCTCCCACATACCTCAAGAAGGCGTCGAGATCCACGATCCAGTTCTCATCCGAGAGTTCATATCTGGGATACAAAACGCGGTTAAACCTGTAGGAACAGAAATTTCGTGGCCCGGCATTCGACCCGATATGATAGAAATATACACCAAACAACGGACGAAACCACAATCCACGATTGGTGCAAAGCTTGACTACGATATTGGTGTCGCATTCTTCGCGGACGTCCCGCCGTATACCATCGGACCGGATTTTCAGCGGGCGTTGCGGCATGCAGGCATTCGATACGGACAAAAAGAATTCGATACGCCCCCATTTTCCATACTCGGAATCGGCACCGATGACGACGAAAGATAACGGAGGATTATCCGTCTCTGAGTGATCCTCTTAGTTCGGCGAGTGTCCGGCGACTCGCGCCACGGCGCAGGGCTGCGAAAATCCCCCGCGGCATGTCGGTTTTTTCGGCCCATTTCTCGCAATCCGCCCACGCGGATTCGGCATACGGATGCCCGACGCGAGAGAATATTTCGGCGGCGGCAATCAGCAGTGGCAAGCCGTTCCCGTGACCGTCATACAGAAATGCCTCGCCGATATTGAATAGCGACACCGCACACCCCATCGTGTCCGAATGGCGACGACAGTAGCCCAACTGGTACAGATAATGCCTTTTTGCGGCGCTATACTCCCCTTTCTCGCTGAGCAGATATCCGAGATTATTATGGGCATAAGCCTTTCCCTGTTCATCTGCGATGCCGTCGCAGACGGTCAGCGCCATTTCCAATAGCGTCCGTGCACGCTCCATCTCCGCCATCCGCAATGCGTTCACAGCTCGATTACTGTGGAGTGTGCCGATGCCCCGTTTGTCGTCCGCCGATTGGTAAAGTGTCAGTGCCTCATCGAAAAACTGCTCGGCTTCGTTGTAACACTTCGCACGCGTCGCGATGGTTCCCCGTAGCGAGAGGACGTCGGCGAGTCGGACGGCGTTGCCCGTTTCCGCGACAAGGGGTTGCAGTGCCCCGGCTACTTTCTCCGCCTCGATCACCTGTCCTGTGTCGCGTAGCGTCATCGCATGTGCGTAGGTTAGCCGGAAACCCAGATCGCCTTCTTTAGTCGTCTCCAGGGCGGCCTCAATCCACGCCGACCGCTCGCGGGCATGACCACGCCGCCGAAGAAAATCGGACAGATTTGCCGCGAGTTTCGCCTGCCGTTCCGTATCCTTTCTTTCCCGAAGATAGGACCACGTCGCCCGTAAATTCGCCATCTCTCGATCCAATGCGTCAAACGATTCGGTTTCCATCGCCGAAAGGGTCATCATCTCCCCGCCGTTACGCTCGGCGAGTTGCGTAAAATAATTCGCATGACTTTCTCGCGCGGCGTCGCCATCCATCCCCGATTCCTGCCGTTTCATACGCACAAAATCTGTCACGGTTTGTAGGAGGGAGAACCGGGGTGGCTCGCCTTTATCGGCGCGGCGGCAGACGAGCATCGATTGTTCTTCCAGCGAGGCGAGGAGATCAAGAGTGTCCGGGTCACCGCCCATTACTTGCTCGGCGGCGTCCGCGCCGAACCCGCCCACGAATTCGCAAACATGCGAAAGCAATCGCTGCTCGGGTTCCGATAATAGGCCATACGACCATTCCAAAGTCGCGAGCAGAGTGCGATGCCGTTCCGGCACATCGGTATCCCGCGTGGACAACAGAAGGAGTGATTCGGCGAGGCGGCTTTCTATTTCGCCGATGGATAGGTAACGGATCCGTGACGCAGCAAGTTCGATCGCGAGCGGTAAACCATCCAGACGACGCAGAAGACCCGTCAAGGCATCCCGCTCGGATTGCGTAGTAACGGTAAAGTTTTCCTCACCGGCTTGTGCGCGATCCAGAAAGAGCCGAACGGATGATGCCTGCTTCCACTCGAATTCATCCGAGTCATCACCGGGTAAATCGAGCGGCA
>JACMMA010000004.1 GCA_014379275.1 Armatimonadota bacterium
ACAATATGGGTCAGTGACGCCGAGGCGATTCGATCCGTGATTTCGCTCACGCGGCTACCAACCCCATCGGCAAAAATTTACGATTCACGCATTGAGATACGGCGAAACGGAGGGGAATGTTTCTAGCGAGACGTCGGGTGTTGGGAACAGAGAAGAAACGCGGCGAACAGAATGCACTAGCATCTTCTCAGCACCCAACACCTAGGTGACTCGTACCTATTTCCCGGTCGGTTGATCGGTGGCGACGCGCGAGAAACGACCGTTGCGGTCTTCTTTGATACGCGCTGCCTTACCGACACGCTCGCGCAGGTAGAACAATTTGGCCCGACGGACCATGCCGCGGCGGATCACTTCCACCCGATCAAGGCGCGGGGAATGAATCAAAAAGGTTCGTTCCACCCCGACGCCGTTGGTGACTTTGCGCACCATGAAAGTGTCGCGGACGCCCTCGCCATGCCGGGTGATACAGATCCCTTCGAAAATCTGGATACGCTCTTTGTTGCCTTCGACAACTTTCGCGTGAACGCGGATAGTGTCCCCGCCACGGAACTGCGGAACGGTCGCCTTCTTTTGCTCGGCTTCCAGTTCGCGGATAATATTCTTGGTAATTGCCACTTGTACTTCGCTCCTACTTTATATGATTTCGGCGCGTCCCCCGGCGGTCGCGGGTCAGGTGTCGGCGGTCAGGACGATTGATAAACGCCACGCAGCCCGTAGAATGCGCGCGTAACTACCGTCCCTCAGTCTACACCTGACTTTGACACAGGTTCTCACACCACGAGAAACGACCGGAGTCGCCGCCCGCACGGTCGGACATTTTATTGTCCGTTGGTTTCCGCTTCGTACACATCCAGCAATTTCTGGTCTGCTTTCGACAGCGGTAACAGTTTTTGCCACAGGTCCGGGCGGCGCTCGCGGGTCCGTACCAGCGATTGCGTCCGCCGCCATTTGGCGATATTCGCGTGGTGACCGTTTTGCAAAATATCCGGCACCCGCATCCCGCGAAACTCGGCGGGGCGGGTATAGTGCGGATACTCCAAAAGCGATTCCGCACCCGCTTCGCCCGTACCGAACGATTCCTCGTGCGGAGATTCCGCGTTCCCCAGAACATCCGGCAGAAGACGCGTCACCGCATCCAGTATCACAAGTGCGGGGAGTTCCCCACCGGTCAGCACATAATCGCCGAGCGAAATTTCCCGCGTGACGAGTGCTTGCCGTACGCGCTCATCCACCCCTTCGTAATGCCCGCACAGGATCACGAATCGTTCTTCGCCGGATAACTCCCGCGCGATGCGTTGCGTGAACAATTCCCCGTCGGGCGCGGTGTAGATCACCGGCACGGTCGTCGCGCCTTCCGTGATCGCTTCCACGCACGCAAAAAGCGGGGCGGGAAGCATGACCATCCCTGCCCCGCCCCCGAACGGCGCGTCATCGGTCGAGCGATGCTTGTTGACCGCGTAGTCCCGCAGATCATGCACCCGCAAATCGAGTTTCCCCGACGCCTGTGCGCGGCCCAGGATCGATGCCGATGCCGCCTGACGAACCATGTCGGGGAACACCGTCACGATGTCGACCCGCATCCTACAAATCGTCTTTCCGTAAACCGGGAATGTCGCGGACCAGTACTTGCTTGGCGACGAAGTCGACCCTCACGACCACATCCCCGATCGCGGGGATCATGGCAGTCTCGGTTTCGTACACGTCGTTCGCGTTCGGAATGAAATGCACCCGCACGATAGTGCCGAGACTCTTCCCGTTTTCGGTCGCCACCGCCATGCCAACCAGATCGGCTTCGTAATACGTGTCCTCGCCGAGAGGCGGCAACTCACTGCGATAAATAAATATCTCGGCGCCCGGGAAAGTCTCGGCGTCGTTCCGGTCCGCGACACCTTCGACCGTCAAAAGTGCGGCACCCTGATGACGCCGGAGTGAACTCACCTTTAAACGACGCTCTACTACGCCCGCCCCTTCCGCAATCGCGCCGCCCTTTTTTCGCCACCGGAACAAAACCGACGGCAGTTTCAAAAGATGCTTCGGTTCGTCTATGAGGGGTAACATTTTCACCTCACCACGGATACCGAAGGCCGACGTGATTTCCCCCACCAGAACTAGTTGGCCGGTTGCCGCGTTCTGGGCATCCGGTGCGGGGTAGTCTTCCCGGCGCCGCGCTTCATCCGTCATCATTTTTGGTCCTAGCACCCGGTACCCGGCGCCTATCTCACGAGGCTACGATCTCCACGTATACCTTCTTCTTTTCTTTCATAGCGGCGGCTTTCGCCACCGTTCGCAACGCGTTCGCGATACGTCCCTGCTTACCGATCACCTTGCCAAGATCGTCCGGCGCGACACGCACCTCGTAGGTGGTGGCCTCATCGCCGATAACCTCTTCGATCGTCACTTGTTCCGGCTCGTCCACCAGGGATTTAACCAGGAACTCGATTAACTGCTTCAATTCGCGTTGACTCCTGCTAGAGTTTCGTCTCTCATGGCACTGCCACAGAGACGTGATGTTTCCGCGGGACCGCCTTCTCGCCTGCGCGAGAAGAGTCCTACGAAAGGGGTTCGCCTTTCCGTCTCATCACAAAGAGGGCCGACGCTTCTTCCGCTACCACCGAACCAAATGCCACCATCGGGTTTTGTATAGAACACTCCGACCCACTTAGACGGACCGGATGAGAGGAAAGCGTACCGAGACTATTCGGCAGACGCTTCCGGGGCATCTTCGGCAACGGAGTCCGCCGGTGCGGGTTCTGCTGTCTCCGCTAGGGGTTCCGCCATAGCGGTTGCTTCCGTCGCCACCACGGGAGCGGCTTTGACGGCGCGCGGCTTGGACCGTTCCATCAAACCCTGTCTCTTGAGGAGGGCGGCGGCGGTATCACTCGGTTGCGCGCCAACGCTGAGCCAGTACCGAACCCGGTCTTCCTTCAGGACCACGATGGACTCGGTGTCGGCGGCAACAATCGGATTGTAGTAGCCAAGCTGTTCAATGTAACGACCATCCCGCGCCCGACGGGAATCGGCGGCGACCACATGATAAAACGGTCGCTTTTTCGCGCCGTCACGGCGCAGTCGAATCTTTACCGACATACTTTATACCTGCTCCTAAGTTTCTGCTGTTCGCAAAAGACAACATCCGTCGTTTTTTGCTTTTCTGCGTTTCTGTTTAAATCTGGCGCCGACTTTGTTAATCGGCGAATTGACCCGGGCATTGTACCGCACCATTCGCGGTTTAGCCGCCTTATCGTCAGGGATTTTTTCCGCCCCGTCCGAAGGGGAAGCCACCGAACCGCGGACCGCCCCCCTTGTCCCCCCCCGGGTTGTTGCCGCTACCGGCGCTTTTACGCTTGACAATGTTGCCGGCGCCGGGCATCGGTTGCGCCCCCGGAATCCCGCGCTGTTGCGGTTTCATTCCCGGAATCGGCGGCATCCCACCTGGCATCCCCGGCATGTTTCCGGACGCCAACCCCTGCATCATCTGCCGCATTTCGTCGAACCGCTTCAGCGCGGTGTTGACTTCCGCCACCGGGACCGCCGCGCCCGCCGCGATCCGCTTGCGGCGCGACCCGTTGATGATCTCCGGTCGGCGGCGTTCCCCCGCCGTCATCGAGCGGACAATCGCCTCGAAGCGTGCCATCTCTTTCTCGCCCGCCGAAAAATCAACGTCCTTCATCGCGGAGCCGACGCCGGGGATCAGCTTAAACAGTTCCTGAAGCGGACCCAGCTTGCGCATCTGTTGCATCTGCGCGAGAAAATCCTCGAAATCGAACTTGCCTTGCCGCAGTTTCTTTTCCATCTGCGCGGCTTGCTTTTCGTCTATCGCGGACTCGGCTTTCTCGATCAGCGACATCACGTCACCCATGCCGAGGATGCGCGACGCGGCGCGGTCGGGATAGAACGGTTCCAGGGCTTCCATCTTCTCACCGACCCCGATAAACTTAATCGGCTTGCCGACAACGGCGCGAATCGAGATCGCCGCGCCGCCGCGGGTGTCGCCGTCCATCTTGGTCATCACGAAACCGGAAACGTCCAGGACACCGTCAAACTCCTTGGCGACATTGACCGCATCCTGACCGGTCATGGCATCGAGAACTAGTAGCGTCTCACCGGGTTCGGTCGCCGCCTTGATCGCCTTGAGTTCGTCCATCAGCGTTTCGTCTACATGCAGACGCCCCGCCGTATCCAGAATCAGTACATTGGCGTTCTTCTCTTCGGCCCACGCCTTCGCGTCAATCGCGATTTTTACCGGATCCGTGGAACCCGGGATGGTAAACACTGGCGTCTTCGCCTGTTCACCGACAACCTGAAGCTGCTTGATCGCCGCCGGGCGCTGCACATCGCACGCGGCGAGCACGACTTGTTTGCCCTGCTTGCGCAGATAGGCGGCCAGTTTCGCGGAAAGGGTAGTTTTACCCGCCCCCTGAAGCCCGCAGAGCATGATTACCGACAGCCCCTTCGGCGCGAGATTCAGTGCCGCCGGACCGTTCTTGTCCTGCAATCCCGTCGCCGTGATGATTGGCGTGTTGTCATCGGTTGCCCCCTCGCCCGCGAGAAGTTTGACCATTTCGCCGTGGACGATCTTGACGACCTGGTGTGCCGGGTTTAGACCGTCGAGTACTGTGCCGCCAATCGCCTGCTCCTTGACACGGGCGATAAACTCTTTAACCACTCGGAAGTTGACGTCCGCCTCTAGCAGCGCGATGCGTACCTCGCGCAAGGCGACTTCCACGTCGGCTTCGGTCAGTTTCCGGTCGCCGCGCAGATTTTTGAATGCTTCCTGAAGTTTTTCCGCTAACCCCTCGAACATAAATTCTCGCCCTTCCACCGACGTTTGCGTTTAGTTTCAAACGCGCTCGAAAAACACCGCCGCCAAAACACGCGAAAGCCCGCACCCGCAACTTTCGGGACGGGCTACGAAATCGTCGCCGTGCGTAGACTATTTGTCCACACGTGGTTTTGTAGCGGTAATTCTATCGCGCGAAACAACAAGCGTCAATGGCGCGAATCGTCCGCTAAATGAGACAACAAGATACTGTTTACAGGGTAAAATGTTTTTACCACCTTATGCAAAGGGCCGTTCTGACTCCGATGTTGCTTTCTTGCCGTACTATCCTCGCGCTGATAACTTCGTCATGTGGTATTTATCCATTGACAGTCGCCTCGCTCGCACAGGCTGCGCCGCCGGAGAACCTCGCAGGAGCGATACAGCGGAGCACGGACCGTGACCGGCGCCGCATCCCGATTCTGGTGCTGAACCCGGGACAGGTTTTTCTACAGAACTCGGGGAACGGGCGTATCAACGCGCTGTACCCCGATGATGACGCAAAGCCGCCCCTGACAGATGTGCTATCGGCGTTCCGACGCGAACTGGTTTCCTGCGCGTCGGTGCAGGTCGTCGCGCCTGTGACCCGCTACACGATCAACCCGGATCCGGGACCGCCGGAAGAGTGGGCGGCCGTCGGGCGGGAGTCCGCGGCGCGGCTTCTTTTCACGTCCCTGACGCCCGCGCAATGGGCGGCGGCCTCCTCGCCGAGCGGTTTGGGCCTGTCCGACCTTCCCCAAAAGCGGCAGAAGACGTGGTTCCTGTCCCTGCTCCCCAAGCCGTTCGTTCTCCAGGAGAATCAAGTCAGCCCCGAGGGACACCACTCCCCGGTTACGGCGGATAACGGCGAGGCGCATACGGTCACCCTTTCTCCCGAACAGGTGCGCCTTCGCGTGGTCCGTTCGATGGAGTGGATGTATCGACAAGGCGCCGGGACGAGCTATATCGGCGGGGCCGGAGCGGATAACGAGGAAGCGTATCCGCGCGGCCGCCGATATTGGACGCGAGCCTATCGAACGGAGATCGTCGAGCCCGCTGATTCCTACCAGGAACGACTGGACGAGGCGGCTTTCCTTCGCGAACCGAACCGCCTGCGAAAAGGCGACCTACTGTTCAACACGGCGCCGCTCTTCGGGAAGGCCGTCACGCTGTCTGGTGTGAAAACGCTCGGCGAATTGGTCCAGCGCGTGGCGCAAGCGACAGGAGTGGAACTGTACGCCGACCGACGGCTAACCGGGCTCCCGGTAATGATTCTCGGGAACGAAGACTCTACCGCAGACGCGGCAGACGTTATGAAGGCGTTGTGCCTTGCCACGACCGGAACGATCCGCCGGGTGACCGACCCCGAAAGCAAGGAGAGCGTGTACCTGCTCGCGGGCGACCACGCCCCGATCATGCCCCCACGCCTGCGGCTTGCCGAGTGGGCGCAAGAGGTGGAGGCCTTGCTCGGCACGGAAAGAATACTGTTCGCCGAAACCGCGCGACAGGGGGGCTTCGCTCGGGGGATCGGTCTCACCGACGAGGCATCGCGCCTGATCCCGCCCGCCGTGATGCGAGCGGCGGAAGAAAAGATCGCCGCCCCGGATCGCGACGCCAACGACGATTTCGTCTCGATACCGATTCACACCCTTCCCCCGGCCGCCCAGGCGAAGGTCAAGCGCGACCGGGAGTGGCACCGTGAATCACTTTTCGACGGTGGGGCGAAGTTGGACAAGCAGAACGTTCACGCGTGGTTCAAGGTGCGGACGGAACTGCTCGCCCCGGGCTACGGAACGCTCCCCGGCCCGGAACTCGGCAACCTGAACGATCTTCTTCCGCGAAAGCCGCGCCCTCTGATGGTCCCGAAGAAGCCCGCTCCGAAGCCCGCCCTGTCGGCTCCCCCGATTACCCTGCCGCCAACCGTAATGAAGTTCGCCGCGCTCAAGGTTGTAGCGAAGGACGACGCTGAAGTAAAGACCGCCGCCGTGTGGGCGAAGCGGCACGGCTTCGCCGCGCTTCTCGTGCGCGTTTCGCTCTGGGAAGCGGGAGTCACGGAGCGGATCGCCCGGCTTGTGGTTATCGGCGACGCGCACGGGGTCAAAATCTACCCGGTCGTCTCCCTGCTCCGCGTTCCCCCGGCAGACCCCGCGAAAAAGGACGCCCCGCCGCACAACCTCGCGCGGGCGCGGAACCTCTTCGGCGAGACGTTCCGGGAGTATGGGATACGTAGGGGTGAGTCTCCCGCCCTCCAGACACCCTACTGGGCGGGACGGTTCGCCTTGCACCGCGAAGCCGACTGGCTGGACGCCTCCGACGAACCGGTACGGAAGGCGACGGCGGAGCGGCTTGGTCGGCTATCCCGAGCGACGGGAATAGCGGGGGTCGTTCTCGAAAGCATCGCCGCGCCGGGCACGACGAGTCCGGTCCCGTTCTGGTCCGATGGGAGGATCGCGGCACGACACACCGGCTTTACGGACTCGCTGCGCGTCGCGTTCATACGTCAGGAAAACCTCGACCCGCTGGACATGCCGCCCTACACCAGCCTGGACCCTTCCATCAACTGGTCGTCCTACGCCGAGGTGTCCCCGTTCCTGGGTGACGACCCGGCACTCAACGACCGGTTCCGGCAGTACCCGGCGCATCGGCGGGACGCTTCCGGCCGGTGGAGCGTCCCGCCCCCTGGACGAATCGACGGCGACACTCCCGCCGCGCGGGCATGGAGCGTTCTGGCCTACGAACAAAACCGCTCGTGGATCGGGGCGTTGCGACGGGAAGCGGACCTGCCCGCGTCGCTCCCGGTGCTGGTGGAAGCCCCCTCGGAGCCTGCGCCATACAGCCTGTCGCAATGGACGTTACCCTGGGACGCATCCGAGCCGCTGCTGCCGGAGACGATGGGGAAGGAACGTCTCATGCACCGGATTCTGCGCAAGGAGAGCACACACGACACCGTGCGAAGCGACTTCGGGCCGCGTTTGATCCAGCAGTTGGGCACCGGCAAAGAGCCGCTTTACTCGGGTTTGATCGCGGATCTTTCTCACATCCCGCTGCGTCAGGGGTTAGACATCTTGTCCCCGTTGACTCCGTCCGCAAAATAACACCCCCTGAACATAGTGGTATAAAAATCTCCCTTGTCAGGCAACAAGCCTCAGCGGTGCGAGTCCTATACCTAAATCAGATGCCAGACTCACCCATACGATAAAATACTGTCACCATATTTTGCAAAGGAGCGTGTTATTGCTGATGTCGCTTTCCTCCCGACCTATTCTCGGTATGGCCGCTGTTTTCAGCGGTATCTTCCTGTTCGCCACCGCGTCCCCGGCCGCCCCGCCCAACAACCTCGCGGAGGCGATCAAGCAGAGCACGGACCGCGACCGGCGCCGCATCCCGCTTTTGGTGCTGAACGCGGAACAAACACGCCTGTCCTGGGAAGACGGTTCCATTCATCAACGCCTCTACGAGTTGTACCGCGGCGAGAACGCAAAGCCGCCGCTCGCCGAGGTGCTACCGATCTTCCGGCGGCAAATCATTTCGTGCGCCTCGGTACAGGTGATCGCCCCTCTGAAACGCATCTCACTCAACCCGTACCCCGGACCGCCGGAAGAATGGGCGCGGATCGGGCGCGAACGGGCGGCGCGACTTTTATTCACCTCACTCAGCCCCGGGCAATGGGCTGCCGCATCCTCGACAAACGGACTCGGGCTTTCCGACCTGCGGAAACAGGAACAGAAGACGTGGTTTCTGTCACTGATTCCGGAGCCGTTCATTTTACAGGAGATGCAATCCGTCCAGGGGGGCGGAATGACTTCGGTGACGGGCGCAAACAACGAGACGAATAGGATCACCGTTTCTTCCGAGCAGGTGCGTGTTCGCGTCATTCGTTCCATGGAGTGGTGGTACCGGCGGGGATCCCAGGGCAGCTACAACGGCTATGGGGATAGCGATAATGCCGGGCGACAACCCGGACAACGGTATTGGGAGCAGGTCAGCGAGGGGCAAGGGCAGCAGACCGCGGAGTCCTACCGCGACCGCCTCAAAGACGCGGTGCGCGTCGAAAAACCGAACCGTCTGCAAAAAGGAGACCTGACGTTCAACAGCGCCCCGCTTTTCGGCAAAACGATCTCGCTCGCGGGCGCGAAGACCCTCGGCGACCTGGTCCAGCG